>JALVDO010000384.1 GCA_027008975.1 Saprospiraceae bacterium
GACAACTCAGCTCGCCCGGTTTATCCCCCGGAATTTGGGATTGTGAGTACGCCCGATGTCACACTAAAAGCCTCCTCGACGGATGCACTCGCTCCTGAACGCACCTATTTGATGGAGATTGACACGACAGCTCTCTTCAACAGCCCTGAGAAGCGCGACACCCGGATTGTGCAAAGTGGTGGTGTCATCAAATGGCAGCCGGATGTCAACTGGCAGGACAGCACCGTTTATTACTGGCGCATTAGCCCCGATAGTACCAATACAGCTGTCGGTTATGTATGGGAAAACAGCTCGTTTACTTATATTCCGGATAGTCCGAATGGGTGGAGTCAGGGGCATTATTGGCAGTGGCTGGCGGATACTGGAGACATAAAGGTACATCCTCCTAATAAATTCAGCTTCAGTCAGAAATTGACAACATTTAGATTGAAGAACAAGGTTAACGTCCAAAACAACACAGCCCAAGGGTATATAAATAACGCGGCGTGGAGTGATTTTTTTAGGTGGAACACCCCACAATCGTTAACAGTCGTTGTCTTCAGTGCAGAGGGAAATAATAATATTTATGGTACAGACTACAGCAATTTATGGTTCAATTTTTATCCGGGAGAATATGGCAGTATAAATTCGAATGCCGCAAGAATAGCTTCCTTCCCATTTAAAACAGAAACATTAGAAGAGAGAAATAATTTCATAAACTTTATTGATAATACAATCCCCGTTGGGGCAACAGTTTTTATTTATACTGCACTTTCAGATCCTACACACGATTTATTTATAAACAACTGGGCCTTAGATTCCCTTAGTCAAGATGGAAAAAATATTTTTAACACTTTAGAATCATATGGTGCAAAAGAAGTCAGAAAAATGTTGACAGAAGGAGTTACTCCATATATTTTTGGCTTTACCAAAGGGAGAAACACTATTTATGAATATCGTGCTACAAGTTCCGATGAAGTTATAAATTTTGAATACAACGTGCCAGCTTCGCTATTAAACGGCAATTTTTTTTCAACCAAAATTGGTCCTGCCTCAAATTGGGACAGAATAATTATCAATAAGGAACCGGATGAATTAGGGGACAATAATCTCTTCACAGTTTATGGTTATCGGCCGAATAACCGTGATTCCTTGCTTTCGATTAATACACAACAGGATGCAATCGATATTAGTATGGTTGACGCAGCAATTTACCCATATATTTCCATAAAGTATGCAGCTGAGGATAGCACGAATTTTAGCCCGTCAGGGTTAAACAGATGGACTGTACTTTACGAAGGGCTACCCGAATTAGCCGTTAATCCGCACCTGGAATATCAATTTCAAAAGGATACCTTACAGCAAGGTGAATCAGGAGGTGTTTACTATTCCATTGAAAATATAGGCAGCTACCCGACAGATAGCCTTGTCGTCAAATACACCATTACGGATGGTAATAATGAGACAAGGACATACTATGGTAAAACACCGCCGACGGCACCAAATGATGTCGTCAATCCGTCCTTTCAATTTGACACTAAGTCGATTTCGGGTCAACAAAATATGACCGTCGAGCTCAATCCTGAAAACCAGCCGGCAGAGTTGTTTCATTTCAATAATTTTATTCAGCAGGATTTTATGGTCGAGAGGGATAATCGGAACCCTCTTTTGGATGTCACCTTTGACGGGCAACATATATTGGATTATGATATAGTAAGCAGTCGTCCCGAGATTCACATCCAGTTAAAAGATGAAAATCAATTTTTGCTATTAACGGATACTTCCTTGTTTCGCATCAGCATTGTTTTTCCTTCGCGAGTCGAGCGCTCTTACTCTTTTGCAGAACCCAATGTCATTTTTGAGCCGGGCGATGAAATGAATCAAAATAAAGCTACTGTCACACTCATACCCGAATTGACAGAAGATGGAGAATATACACTGTTAATTAAAGCAAAGGATGCTTCGGGAAACCGTTCCGGAAATATTGATTTCAGTCAGAAATTTAAAGTATTTAACGAGCAATTGGTCTCAAACGTATTAAATTATCCCAATCCGTTTTCGGACAACACCTATTTTGTCTATACCCTAACGGGTAATCAACTTGTGGAAGATTTTAACATCCAAATATATACGGTATCGGGACGATTGATACGGACACTGACAGCCGCCGACCTTGGCCCGTTAAAAATTGGGACACATAAAACTGAATTTGCATGGGATAGCACCGATGAATATGGTAATCAACTCGCGAATGGGGTGTATTTGTATAAGTTTAACATAAGGGATGAGAATGGGAAGGATATTGATTTGTATGAGACGGATATCGATCATTTTTTTGATAAGGGTTTTGGAAAGTTGGTGATTTTGCGGTAATTTCACTACTTGTTTTGTCACCATTTTTGAGCCGGAGGCATCAAAAATACCGCCAAAACAAAGACGCTGTGTATCCTATCTCTAACAAAGTTTGACCTCTATGAGGTCAGGTACGACAAATACTTACCTTTTTGGGGAACACCCATACGGGCTGGCAGGATCACACGGATTGAACGGATTAAGACGGATTATTTCAACGCAAGGATGGACAAATTAAGAGATGTGAAAGAAGAGGATTTTGATTATATCATCGAATCGAAAAAGGCGGGTAAAAACTACTGGTGGGATATATGGCAGCATCGGGATTTGTTGTATATTCTTGCGTGGCGAGATATAAAAGTACGCTATAAGCAGACTGTACTCGGGATTGCATGGAGCGTTTTGCAGCCTTTGTTTACAATGCTGGTATTTACTTTTGTCTTTAGTAAGATAGCACACCTGCCGAGCGAAGGAGAAGCGCCCTATGCCATTATGGTTTTTGTGGGCATGATACCTTGGCATTTTTTTTCGAGTGCCGTTCGGGAGAGTAGTAATAGTCTGATTGCAAATGATCAGTTGGTGACCAAGGTGTATTTTCCCCGCATGATTATTCCTGCATCAACCGTTGCTGTTAGCCTTATTGATATGCTTATTTCGCTTGGAATTCTTGTATTACTCATGGTCTATTTCGGGTACTTTCCCGGTATCCGGATACTATTGCTACCATTTTATATTGGATTGTTGTTTGTTTTTAGCTTTAGTATCGGGTTGCTATTTGCTGCTTTTAATGTCAAATATAGGGATGTGCGCTATATCATTCCCTTTATT
>JALVDO010000385.1 GCA_027008975.1 Saprospiraceae bacterium
GATGGCAACTGGGGTAGTTTTGGTTCTGTAACCGGAGATTTGTTTAACGATGAAGTAAACGGAATATATTCGTCAGATTATGAATATGCACAAAAATTGATGAGTGCTGTACATAGCTCGCGTCAGTGGTCAGACGGTGTTTTTTTCAGTGATCAAATGGGAAGTGTCTCAAGCTGGTTGGCTTGGATAAATTCCTGGATAGATGGCTGGGAAGAATGGTGTTCTAATTGGCCGAATGTGGAAGGTCTTCCTGCTCCCAAGTATGTATATTCTTCGCGTCGTTTGGACATGGAACCTGATGAGTATAATTTCAATGTGGGGGGATATTCGGGTAAGTTTTCCATAAAGAGGGATGGTTCTGTGGTGATTTTTCCTGATATGAATTTGCAAATTACTCCGCATTACAGCGTGGAAGGCGGGCAAGAGCATTTAAGCTGGTTTGAAATTGTGACGCCTGAGGGGATGAAATACACATTTGGTTCTGCTGACTTTGAGGGAGTTGATTGGGTTAGTGAGCAGACTTATTATATGCCAACTTTTTACACTTACCCTGAAATTCCAAATGGTGGTCCGACGCGTTCTTATACTTATGGAAAGGCACAGAAGAATCGTCGCTATCAGGAAGTAGTGGGTTCTCCATTCTTTCTATTTTCCTTTGTTTTGGAATATGATGATGATTATACGAAGAATTATCGAATTACGAATCATCCGAAGTACACCTCTGCCTGGCATCTTGTAAAAGTGGAGTCTTTATTGAGTGGAGAGGTGGTAGATTTAACGTATGCAAAACGGGAGGGGCTTACTTATTATTCAAGCAAGACACTTTCGCATACATTCCCGAATTTCGATGTGAATGCTGATGGCAATTTGACAACAGTGGAGAATGCAGACTTGAATCCTTTGCATCTGATAACAACGAAGTGGGAAGGCGGGTTGGCGGAATTGGCTTATACAGTAGTGCAGACCACTTTGGATCGAAGTGATTTGCAGTCAATTTCTACCTATAGAGGAGAGAAGGTGCTTTTTTATTATGAGCAGGATCGGGCTGAATTGGTTGGGGACAAACTTTGCAGTCGAATAGAGGTTCGCAGAAATGGCAATATGTATAAAGGGTGGCAGTTTGTTTATGAAGAAAAAATAGATGGAGAGCCGGCAGTCTTGGAGTGTAATAAAGAAAACCTTGATGTTTCTACATCCACAGAGCCCCCGGCGAGTATGGAAGGCGAGTGGGTTTTGAATCTGGGGGAGAGCTATGATTTGACACTTGCGGATTATAACAATTATCTTTTCTTTAATATTGATCTCTTTGGATGCATTGATTTCCCTTTTCGAGTGTCATTACCCTTTACTATTGGGCTTGAAGACATAGGAGTAGGGAAGAATGTTCTTTCAGAACTTGGCTCGTTGTTGTTGATTAAAGATTTGGAGGGAGGTTATGATGAGGAAAAAGAAGCAGCATTGTTTAATGCGGAGCGCAGCCGTACTTTGCTCAGAGCTGTTAAGGAGCTGGGAAAGAGTTATGTACCGGGTGGTCAAATCGGTGTTTATGATTTTATTACGGACATTTCGTATTATGGCGACCCTGCACAAATGCCGAAGCGATATAGTATGAACCAGGATGTGTTTGGCTATTGGGTGGATAACAGTGCTTCGGGTTCTCCATTTCCTCCTGTGCAGTATATCTCTGTGTTTGACAATGATATTTCATGGGCCACTCCTGGTGTTGAGAAGCATTTTGGCTTTTGGAATGAGGCTGCAGGCATGGGGAGTATTCATTATGGCCAACGCGAATATCCGGAAGTTGAAGATTTTGAGCGGGTGCGTACCGGAGCTATAGAAAAAATCACACTGGCAACGGGCGCTGAAATTAGTTATGAATATGAGATGGCTGTGCTACCCAACGGGGAGCATGCAGGCTTGCGCGTGCTGTCCATGAGCCAGAATCCGGGTGATTCACAACCGATTAAGGAGACTACTTATACTTATGGTGATGCTGTCATAGTGAATGAGCCTGTACGCATAGATCAAAGATTTTACAATTCTTATTATGTACACCCGGGGCCTTTGCCTTTTGGTTCGCAGCAAGATATATTCCATGAATCCCGTGTGCGTTGTACATCCAAGCCTCAAAATATGTTGTATCCAAACGGGTCCGGTTATGTGGGTTATGTTACAGTAGATGAAAAATGGGAAGGGGTCGGTTATACAAGACATTTCTTTGTTATCCCTTCCTTTTTAGACCCTTCAAGCGAAGCTGCTAATGAAAAGGTGTTATCATTTGACGGATATGAGTCATGTGGTTTTGAACCGGATGTCTCCCTCTACAGGTGGAAACGGAGTTCGTGGAGATTTTTACCTGATGAATTTTTATATGAAGATATAAATGGTATGGATGAGACAGAAGTTTCGCCTTCGTTGTGGTTCCCAAAAGGATTTGTCCACATTCCCGGTTTTCTGGGACGTGAACACAAAACTGAGGTTTATACTTTGGATGACGAGTTGGTGAGTGAAATTTCGACGGAGTTTGAACTTTACAATGTTGATAGCGAAGCAAGTTGTCCGAGTCTGAATTATTTTAAATCGGAAATGTATCAAAACAATTTCCCGGGGACTTATTTGCAAATATTCGGATACAGGCAAATTGAACCATACAAGTTTTTTGTTTACAAGCCTTTTTTGTGTGGTTTACAGGATGAAGGCGATGCTTCCAGTATGTTTTACAGTTTGTTGGAGTTGCTTAAAGATTTATTGAGTGCCGGTGGTGTGATGCGACATGATTATAAGCGTATTCTGCGCTACTATCAGGTGGCAGATTATAAAATTCCGACTGTTAATATGCGGATTCATAAGACACAGGAATCTAATTATTACAATTCAGGAAATGCAACTGTGACCACCATAAATACGTATGAAGAGCAAGGTCTGCCAGTGCCTACGAAAGTTGAAGTTTTGTATTCTGACAACAATACGGTTGTTATAGAGAATAGTTTTTGCTGGGAAAGTTCTTCAGATGTAGAGTGGCTTTCTTATTTTGATCAGTCTGCTTTGACTTATTTAACTGATATCGGCTATCAAAGTCCCGTATTGTCACAAACATTCCTTAATGGGACGTTAACAGAGATTGATTTGACTGCCTTGTCTTTACAAGATAATGTCTC
>JALVDO010000386.1 GCA_027008975.1 Saprospiraceae bacterium
AACGCCTTATTAGAGGAATTTGATATTCTCAGGGAATATACACCTTTATAGTCCAAGTCCTGTACCAGAGAAAGAAAATCTGTTGAGCTACTTAATTTGAGCCTATATACTTTTTGTTTGTAGGGAGCATCCCTATAACTCCACCAGTAGTACCACCAGCCGTAATAAGAGTTCCCAAAGACAAGTTGCTCTTTTTCAATATCATGCTTTTTAAGAATGTCAACGAATTTTGATTCAATCTTTAAGATGCTGATTTTATCATTCTTTGACTCGTTATATTCTTTTAGTACAATTTCAAGTTCAATCTCATCAGGTAGAACAGTCGTTTCTGCACTACCTGTAACTAAGATGTATCTTCTTTCTTTGACCTCAGCACTTTGCGCAAAAATGAGGTTTGACACTAAAAGTAGCATCATTATTAAGATTGATCTTTTCATCTGTTTATTTTTTTTACCTTAACAAAGTCAACTCACCCGACCGCTCCATCGTCTTGCCTCCACCAAGGTCAAAGGTGATATGGTATAAATAGACGTCCGAGGCTGCCGGTTTGCTTTTAAACGTTCCTGTCCAGGGGATATTGCCGTCTGCTTCGTGAACGACCTGCCCCCAACGATTGTAAATAATCAATTTTGAGACGGTCACGCCGGCTCCTTCGGGATAAAATGCCATGAATGAATCATTAGAGCCATCCCCATTCGGAGTGAATACATTTGGAATTTCGACATTGATTATTTCTATATCAACAGTGGCGGTGGCGGTACATCCCTCAGCCGTAGTGACGGTAACGGTGAACTGTGTTCCTGAGCCTCCCTCCAGCACAGTAGCGGTGAACGTCGGTACCGTTGTTTCGCCGAGTACAACGTTTCCTAATGACCAGGTATAAGTCGGGTCGCTTAGGTTAGCTGGATTAGTTGTCGCGGTCAATTCTACGGTTCCACCGGCAATGACGCTTGGTACATTTGAAGTCAATGTCGCCTCAAACTCCTGAATTACTACGATGTTGAAGGGGACATCTACGTTATAGCAATCGCCATAGCTATAGTGTAATACCCCGCTGGCGTTATCACTTATACCATTAATTTCAGCATTATTACCATCAAAATGTTGCCCGTCAATTTCCCAGTCGAAAATTTCAACTGATGGTTCGGAGGCATCTGTCATAGCGTGTAAAATGCCCGGAAAACCAACACAAATAATGATGTCATCAACAACGACACTTGGCTCTTCATCAATAATGATTAACGTTCGCTCAGCTTCAGCAGAGCCGCAGGCATTTGTAGCTGTCAGGACGTAAGTCGTTGTCATTTGTGGTGCTACAATCAGCCCCGGGTCAGTAGAATTGACACTGGCATCATCGGGCGAACTCCACTGATAGCTGTATCCATCGAAATAAGGTGGTGCATAAAGTAAAACGGAGTCTACATCCCCTGCACAAAATGTTAAATTACCCGGTAGGCTGATAAATGGACTGCTCACCACCTCGATAGTTGCGCTGGCAGAAGATGGACACTGGTTGTCGTCCTGAACCATAATGATTGAGCTTTGTCCCACGCTTACGGTTGGCGTCTTGCAGTCGTCACAGCTGAAGGTTGCACCCTCAGGGGTAGATGACCAGCTTAGGTTGCCATCCCCTTCGTAAGTTAGTACCAAATCAACTGTTTGTCCTGCACAAATAGTCGATTGGGCAGGGGCGATGCTCATTGGAATGGGCTTCATGACGTTGATGGTGATATAGCTGGTGTCAATACAGGCATTGTTTTGGGTTACCCTAAAGTAGGTAAAGGTATCCTGTGCTGTGATGACAAGGTTGAATAAGCTGTCCGGTGATTCCATGCCGGGACCAAACCACTGGTGCGTAATATTCGGGAAAAAATAATTTTCATAAATAGGGGAGCTAAACGTTATCAAGTCTCCCTGACAATAAGGATCTTTTTCGGGGTCAGCGATGATACTCAGGTTGGGAAGGGAATCAACCGTTACCAATACGGTGTCAATAACGCGGCATAGACCTCCGGTGACTGTCGCGTAGTAATAGCTGGAAGATGCGGGTGTCACCGTAATATTTAATGCCGATGAATCGGGTAAGGTGCCAATTTCCGGCTCCCATTGGAATGAAACGCCGGTGGTAGTCCCTAATGTTGCGGATAAATCCACACTTTCACCTTCACAGAGGAAAGCTTCATTTGGTGTTGCCTCAACGGTAACAGGAACAATATAGATAGAGTCTTTATCCGAACAACCTCCGGCTTCTCCTAATACCTCGACCCATCCTTCCTGAATGGTTGTCATAGTCGGATTTGAAATATTTGGATTATCAAATAGATCGCCGGGTGTCCAGGTGTAATCGACTGCCCCTGTTGCTTCTACTTGGAGGCTGGTCATATCACAAACAAAAATGGTATCCTGCGGTGTTTCAATTTCCACATTCAATTCATCCAGTAAATCAACAGATATGGTTGTCAGCTCGACTTCTCCACATCCAAAATCATTACTAAGGGAGAATTCGATATTTTCCGTACCTTCGGTCAATAAATCGGAAAGAATCGTTATAGGGAAAGTGAGTCTGTCTTCCCCCGGAGCAAACTCGATGGCAGCGGGAATATTAATCAGGTAGTCCACTCCCAACTCAGCAGTTCCTCCAATGATGACATTATAAGAAATAGGCTCGTCACTCGTTGATGTCAACTCTATGACAAGGCTATCTACTGACGAAGAACACCCTTCTGTAAAGTAATCTAAGCCCGACGTGAATTCAATTGCAAGGTTGGGTGTTGTGCCTTTAATTTCGGAGACAAAAACCCCCGAATCATAAATAAAATCTCCCCTGTCGGCAATGGCCATTTTTAGATGGTAGGTATTGCAGGGAATGACTTCTTGTATTGCTGTTAGATATTTTTCTTCACCATTGAACCCCGAGGTTAAACCATCGTATTGGACGGATTGTCCAAGTTGATTATCTCGATAATATTGCCAGTTAACGGCATTGTTGACGCTATTAATTTCAACAAAGGTATTGTTGCCATCAGGCAAAACAGCCATATTTCTTTGCCCACCGATAACAGGGTCGCCCACAACGCCTGGGCCGGATATTAAAAAGGCGAAAATATCATTGAATTGTGACCCATCCGGATCGTTAAATGGGTTGGTGAATTCGGGGTATTCTTCTGAGCCAAAGATGTATTTGAAGCGCAATTCATCCGTCGCTACAAAAACATCCATCTCAATTACGCAGGCATCGTTAGAAAGCGCCTGATCACCGTAGTGAATAGAAAGCGAATCAAGATCGGCATCTCCAGAAGCCTGATTGTCTCCATCAATTTGTCCCCCTCCCGGATCATCATTAGGACCCGGTGCCCAGTCGATATTACCGGAGGTAAGCAATAATCCTTTTCCCAGCCCCAAGTCGGAGTTGTCTCCTACTGTGAATTTTCCATAAGCGCTGTTCGGACAATTAATGTCGGTAATGGCGACAGTTGACTGTGGGGTGGTCAAGGCATCTGCTATTTCCGATGCTGTAACACCTGCTTCAACCACAACCGGAGGAGGGATAACACAAGGCTCGTTAGTGCATTCCCAAGAACCCTCAAATCCTTCCATTTCTACCGTTCCATCCGAAGTGAACTGTATCGTCATACAACCGCTTGTCGCATGGATAGTAGGATAACAAACGCCTCCACCTCCCTCGCCGGAGTCAAAGAAAAACGGATCTTCCCCTCCGATAGTCGTGATAATATTCGAAGGGTTAACCTCGTCTCCATCGTAAAACACTAATTGATCGAAGCCCTCGTATTCGACATTGTAATAGGATAGATTGAAATTGATACACTGATGCGGTTGTGAGGGACAGATGACAAAGGTGAAGTCCTCGTTGGCCGAATAATCTCCGTCGGGACCACCACTATCGCTTAGTTGTCCGCTACAAAGGGTGGAGCCTCCCTGGTCGATAGTAGTAATGGGAGGTTCTTCATCTACACAAAGAGTGAAATCACCCCAGTTTTCGGCAGCAGAGCCGGAATAATCACTAATTCTGATAAAATAAGTTGTTCCGCCCAATAGTCCCAAAATACTCAACTCAGCGGTCGTTTCACCGGGGTCGGCAGATACACACGCCAATTCTGACAACCCATCGACCTGACAGCTTCCTCTATAAAGGGCAATTTGCGGATTGGTAATACTCTCGTTGGTTCCATCTTCCGTCCCAAAAATAGAGATAATGTAATTCTCAATAGTGTCGTTGGCAGTGAAAGAAAACCAAACGTCATTACCTACATTTCCTCCATTGAAACAAGTTGGAATATTGCCAAAACCAATATCACTTGAAGTAGCATCAACATTATCGTAGATGGTGGCTGGATCGCAGTAAGGCGCGACACCGAGATTAATTACGCCGTCACAATCATCATTGATAGGTTGAGCCAGTAATCCAAAGGTAAAAAATAAGCCGATGAGGGTCAGAAAATTTTTCATAAATAGTATTATTGTTTTTACGAATAGTGAAAGGCATTTTTCGTTTCGCACCGCAAGGTATGGAATTCTATACTGAATTAAAAAAGGATTCCTTATTTTAAGATGTCATTTTATGACAAAACGTTGTTTAGTGCTCTGTCAAGATTAAATTATCGGATAATCTGCTGCCTCTTATTATCCATTTCTGCTTCACCTCCCTCCCTCCTTTCAGTCGTGAGGCAGGCCTGCCGCAGGAAGGCAGACAACACCTTATCCGACATTCAAACGTTGACAGAACACTTAATGATTTTATTGGCAGTTTTCGAGGGCTAAACGGACATCTTTCAGTGTAATATCCGGTAAGTTATTTCCCCATGAATGATTGATGTAATTGATTACATTTGTCATGGATTCAGGGCTCATTTTTTTAAATTCCTCCATCTTTTCTGAAAATTGGACTCCATTGACCAGGATTGTATCCGACAAGCCATTTCGTATGATACAGGGGATGGTTTTGAGGTTTTTTTGATAAAAATCTGATTTTGCCAATGGAGGAATAAGCGCTGCTAATCCGGTGCCATCATCCATGTGGCAGGAGGCGCAATTGTTTTGATAGAGTTGCTTTCCCTGCTTGAAGGCATCCACGTGTTTGCAATGAGTCAGCATGATGCCTCCCAGTAGCAATAGCAGCCATTTTAGTGTGGAGATTATCTTTTTATTTGGGTAAATATTAGTCATTTCCATGATTCTTTGCTTTTGACAATGAGTTTATTTTTAGCTTTTTGGGCTGCCAAATAAGCTTGCTTTATGTCCTTGTCTGCAATGGTTATGTGCCCCATTTTCCGGTATGGTTTGGTCTCTTTTTTCCCATACAGATGAAGGTGTAAATTGGGAGTGGCAAGACACTCCTCTAATCCCTCATACTGTACTGGTCCTTTGTGCTCGGGATGCCCCAGTAGATTGAACATCACAGCGGGTGTAGTTGTCTGTGTACTGCCAAGTGGGAGGTTGAGAATTCCTCTCAAGTGCTGTTCAAATTGCGAGGTAGCGTTATTATCCATGGTGATGTGTCCACTGTTATGCGGACGAGGTGCCACCTCATTGACGAGTAAGTTGCCATTTGAAGTAAGAAAAAGCTCAACGGCGAGTAATCCGCAAATGTCAAATTGCTCAATCAGGCGCTCTGCCAGTTTCTTGGCTGTTTCGGCAATCCTTTCAGGTAACGAAGCCGGGCTTTTTACGTATTCGACCATGTTGGCTTCGGAGTGAAAGTCCATGTCAACCGCCGGAAAAACGGCAATTTGCCCCTGCTCATTTCTGGCGGCAATGACGGCTATTTCCTTTTCAATAGCGACCAATTGCTCCACTACCGAAGGGGTATCCATTACTCGATCGAGGTCTTTTGTCTCGCGGATAATTTGCACACCATAACCATCATAACCCATTGTTCTGGACTTCTGTACAAAGGGAAGGTTAAGATGCCCGTTTGAAAGTGCGTTCCAAATAGCTTGCTTATCGTCATAAATACCAAAATCGGAAGTTGGGAAGTCGTTGTCGATATAAAATTGTTTCTGTAAAGCTTTGTCCTTGATAATATCCAATGCCTCCGGGTTAGGATGCACTTTTTTCCCCATTTTCTTCAGTTCGTGAAGCGCTCGTGTATTGACGTGTTCAATTTCTACTGTTAATAGATCTTTATCTGCACCAAATGCCATTACATCCTCGTAGTTGTTAAAGTCTCCGACCGTGAATTCGTGAACATAAGGTGCTGCCGGGACGTTAGCGCTTTTGTCCATTGCACACAAATACAATTGAAAATCCGCTCCGCTTTGTGCTAGCATCTTCCCCAGTTGCCCTCCGCCTAATATACCTATTTTTTTAAAAATCATATTTTTTTATTTAATTCGGCTTGGCAAGCTTCCGAAGCATGAGGAAGATTGCCAAGCCGAAATAAAAAGCTATCTTTGCCGCAAAAGTAAGACAATGCTACAATCCATCCTCATTCGCAACGGAAAAGTTATTAACGAAGGGTTACAACAAATCTTTGATATTTATATTAAAAATGGCAGGATAGAGAAAATCGCGCCTTCTATTGACAAAAATGCGGATATTGAGATTGATGCCTCCGATAAGTGGGTTATTCCCGGAATTATCGACGATCAAGTGCATTTTCGCCAACCCGGGTTTCCGCATAAAGCCAATATCTATTCCGAATCAAAGGCTGCCGTTGCGGGCGGTGTAACCTCCTTTATGGAGATGCCAAATACAAAACCCAATGCAATAACGCAGGAGCTTTTGGGTGACAAATACGATATTGCCAGCCGGATGTCTCTCGCCAATTACTCTTTTTTCATGGGCGCGACCAATGACAATATCGAAGAGGTACTCAGGACAAATCCGGAAGATGTTTGCGGCATCAAAATCTTCATGGGGTCAAGTACCGGAAATATGTTGGTGGATGAAGCAACTACCTTGGAACGCCTCTTCAGTCAGGTGCCGATGCTGATTGCAACCCATTGTGAAGATGAGGCGACCATCCGAAAGAATATGGCAATATACGAGGAGCAATATGGAGACGACGTTCCATTCGATGCGCACCCCCTTATCAGAAGTGCCGAGGGCTGTTTTATTTCCTCTAACCTCGCTGTTTCACTGGCTGAAAAGCACAATACCCGGCTTCATATTCTACACCTCTCTACCAAGGATGAGTTGGCATTGTTTCGCAATGACATTCCTTTGGAAGAAAAGCGGGTAACAGCTGAAGTCTGTGTTCATCACCTTTATTTTAATAGTGAGGATTACGCTGTGAAAGGGTCGCTAATCAAATGTAACCCCGCCATCAAATCAAGAGAACATCAGGCAGCGCTTTTTTCTGCTTTACTGGATAATCGCCTCGATATTGTCGCGACCGACCACGCGCCACACACCTGGGAAGAAAAGCAAAACAAATACAAAAAAGCTCCTTCCGGTCTGCCGCTTGTACAACATGCACTCAACGTCATGCTCGATTTTCATCAAAAGGGAAAAATAACGCCCGAACGGATTGTGGAGAAAATGTGTCATGCACCTGCGATTTGTTTTAACGTCAGGGAGCGAGGATATATTCGGGAAGGTTATTGGGCGGATATCGCCCTTGTCGATCCGGAACTCCGTTGGAAAGTACAAAAAGAAAATATCCTCTACCATTGTGGTTGGTCTCCCTTAGAAGGACATGACTTCAAGGGAAAGGTCACACATACCATCGTTAGCGGGCATCTTGCTTACTCCAATGGGACATTTGATGAGTCGAAAAAAGGGGAGCGATTACTTTTTGATGTAAAATAGTTACTAAAAAGTTTAATTTAGATTTCCCTTTTGCTTTTAAATAAAAAACCCTTATCTTTGCGCTTCGTTTACTGAAAGGTAGGCGATTGGCGGGCGTTTTTTACAAACAAACCGTCAAGAGTGTTCACCCGCCGTCCCTTGATGGGAGAAAGCGGAATCATTAATTTTAAAGTATAATTTAAAATGCCTGTAAAAATTAGATTGCAGAGAAAGGGGCGTAAACAACGTCCGTATTACCACATTGTCGTCGCCGATGTGCGCGCGCCAAGAGATGGTAAGTACATTCAAAGAATTGGGTCTTATAACCCTTTGACAGTACCGGCAACTATCGATTTGGATAGAGATGCTGCTTACGAATGGATACAAAAAGGAGCACAGCCAACTGAGACGGTCCGTTCTATTTTGAGATTCAAAGGAGTATTGTACAAGAAACACCTAATGAGAGGGGTTGCTAAAGGAGCCTTGACAGAAGAGCAGGCAGAACAAAAACTGCAAGCATGGATTGAGGCGAAAGAGCAGAAAATACAAGAGCGAAGAGAAGCTGTCGCAAGAGAGAAAGAAGAAGAGCGCAAGAGGCGATTTGGTACACCTCCTGCTCCGGTGACTGAGACAATTGAAGAGGCCACAGAGGCGGTTGAGGCTGCTGCATCTGAAGAGGGCATGACGCTGGCAGAAATCGCTGAGGCAAAAGCAAAAGCAGAGGAAGAAGCTGCTGCCAGTACAGCCGAAGAAGCTACCGAAGCTGTTGAAGAGGCGGCAGAAGAAGCGGCAGAAGAAGCGGCAGAAGAAGCCGCAGAGGTCGTAGCAGAAGCCACAGAAGCAGCGGAGGAAGTCGCAGAAGAAGTTGCAGAAGAAACAAAAACTGAGGAATAACTTGAACCTTTAGTTTATCTTTTGTACCTTTGGGTTTCTAGAGTTTACAAAAATATTTTTTATTCAAACCTGATAATGCATTAAGTTGCATTATCAGGTTTGTTTTTGAATGTATAAAATTTAAAATACCATGATAAAAGAGTTGGATCCTGAATATAAAGAGACGTTGGAGCAAATCAAAACCGCCATTCAGGCGTCTGAAGAGTTGGCACTTTACCTCGAGGAAGAAGAGGAAGAGCAATATATGGCACTTCGAAATTACTTCGAGCCGGCAATTCATGAGCTGTACGAAATGATAGCAACTACACAGCCCCTCCAAATTCTGGCGCTCGAAAAAGCATTGCTTGACGAAGGCTTTGAAGGCTTGTATCTGCCCAAAATTTTGGGCTATTCTGTTCTTCGCGGAGAGCTTACGGAAAATTATAAATACGTCCGCCCGCAAGAGCATTTTAAAGATGTCTTACTCACTATTTGCAACTCCATGAATTTTGATATTCTGAAAAAACGAATTGGGCAAAGTATCCAAATGGGCTTCGCTTTTAGTAGCGAAATATGGGTAACCAATTTACTGGAGCAAATAGTTAACAAAAAGGTTATTTACTACCTCAACTCACTACGTGTTGCCAGACTACGCGACCCCGAGCAACGGAAAGCAGCATTAGCACGTTATGCACGGCAATTTGGAAACAGTCATTATCCGAGTGTTGCCATTCCCGATACCCTGGCAGAATTGAAAGCAATGGGGATGTCTTTCCAGGACTTTATCATTTATCGTATTAATGCCGAGGGTGTTGACAATACCAGCTTATTACAACCCCTGACGGATTTTGTAACCAATGAAGAATTTATCGGCTCCGATGAGCACCTTAGGGTTATGGCATTGGTCGCAGGGTACTTTGACCTGGAGAAATCCCAAAAAGCAGCAATTAACAAGGTATTCAATGAGAGTAGAGCCAAAACACCTGAGTTCGTTGAGAAATTCCTCGTTTTGGTTCGTTTGATGCATAAGAGTGAAAATATAGACCTGACACCGGAAGTCGATATGCGTTATTCCGAAATAGTCGATCGTAGTATTGATGATGATTTGAGCGCTTATTTTGATTTGTTGGAGATTGTCCACGGTCGGGGTTTTGTGAGTGACGAGGCCAAAGAAGCTGTTACCAAATTCTATACCAGCCACGAAGGTCGTTCATTGGTCAACGATTGTTTAAGACATACGGTTTACCACTTATTCCTGCGTTACATCGACAATTTGGAGCCGGAGTCTTATCCGGACTACTTTGAGATTACCAAGCACTTTACAACCTATATGGACATTTTTGCCAATCAGAAATTCAACCAACGGTTAGAGGAAGCATCAATGCGTTATGTGCGTAAATTATTGAAGAGATACACCGATAAGCGAGGAAGGGATTATCAGGATATTAAGAAGTTTGTCGCGCATAATTTTGTCGATTTTAATTTCCTTACGGAAAAAGAAGTGGTCGAATTGTTTAAGACAAGAAGGAAGAGAAAGGTGCCAACCTCGTAATTCGTCTAAAAATAAACGGCATTTATATAGCCATTTTTTGAAAGTCGTCTGAAATTCTTATTTTTGGTTAAATAGTTACAACCTAATCTAAAGAAAATGAAAGATTTTTTAGACGGCTTTACCGGCTATTTCCGACACCTTGGTCTCATTCCGAAATACGGTCTGTGGTTTTATGTACTCATTCCGGGCATACTGAGCGTACTCCTTGGCGGACTTATTTTTGCCGCAGCCTGGCAAATGGCAGACGGAGTAGGGGAGATGCTCATCCAGTATTATCCGTTTGAGAGGGGGCGGGCAATCGTCGAAAAGACCGTTAGTTTTATCGGTGGTATCGGCATTGGAGCAATGGGCTTGATGCTTTTCAAATACCTCATTATGATAATCGCCTCTCCATTTATGAGTTTCCTGTCTGAGCGTATTGAGAACCGTATGTATGATAAAAAAACCACTGCCTCCTTTTCGATAAGTGGTACTATCCGGGGTTTTATCCGGGGTATTCGCATTGCCTTGCGCAACATCATCAGGGAGTTGAGCCTGACTTTTGTTCTTTTTTTGCTTGGGCTTATTCCCGTCTTTGCACTTCCTGCCACCGGATTAATATTTCTGGTGCAATCCTATTACGCCGGATTCGGCAATATGGACTTTACGATGGAGCGGTACTTTAGCGTTCGTCAAAGTGTCCGTTTTGTGCGTCGTAATCGTTGGTTTGCCATTGGCAATGGCTTAGCATTTGTTTTGTTATTGATGACAGGCTTGGGCTTTATTATCGCACTCCCACTTGGAGTGATTGGTGCGACGGTTGGGACGTTGGAAGCACAAAGGAGATTCGACAAAAAATCTCCATAGAATTGAAAAAACCACCCAAAAAATCGTAAATTTGTAAAAATCGTATTGCGAAAGTACAAATTGATGAAGAGAATACTAATAGGAAATTCCAACTTTGAGTACATTATCTCCAACAACGGATATTTTGTGGATAAGACGCTTTTGATTAAAGAGTTTTATGATAATGGCCATCAGATTGTCATACTGCCCCGTCCCCGTCGTTTTGGCAAGACACTCAATTTGTCGATGATTGAGCACTTTTTTGACGTTCGT
>JALVDO010000387.1 GCA_027008975.1 Saprospiraceae bacterium
GCAGTTGGTAATGTTCCTTTGTCTTTACACGAATGGGGTGTCGATTTTGCGGTTTGGTGTACCTACAAATATCTCAATTCCGGTCCGGGGAGCGTAGCGGGTTGTTTTGTGAATGAAAGACATCATGAAAATAACGACTTACCGAGGTTTGCAGGATGGTGGGGGCACGATAAGGAAACGAGATTCCTGATGCCACCTGATTTTAAACCCATTCCGACGGCTGAGGGCTGGCAACTGAGTAATCCGCCAATCCTTTCCCTTGCCGCCATTAAAGCTTCACTAGAGATATTTGATGAGGTCGGAATGCAGGCACTACGCAAAAAGTCCTTGTTGCTGACGGATTACTTTTTGTTTTTGATTTCAGAATTAGACAATCCCAATATCGAGGTGATTACCCCGATGGAACAATCTCAACGGGGATGCCAATTGTCAATCAAAGTGGTGAATAGCAATAAAATGCTGTTTGATACGATTACCAAAAAGGGGGTGATTGCCGACTGGCGTGAGCCGGATGTCATTCGCGTTGCACCGGTACCTTTGTATAATAGTTTTGAAGATGTTTTTAAATTTGTCTTAATCCTGAAAGAAGGATTGGAGGTATTATAAATTTTAAAAATGAAAAAAAAATCAGCAATTATCGTTGGAGCAGGACTGGTAGGGTCGCTGTGGGCTATTTATCTAGCAAAAGCCGGCTACAAAGTTGATGTTTTTGAGATGAGAGGCGATATTAGAAAAGCAGATATTGCCGCGGGCAAGTCTATTAATTTGGCTCTTTCGGATAGAGGTTGGCGGGCTTTAGGTCAAGTGGGAATAGAGGAAGAAATTCGGAAAATAGCCATTCCCATGCGTGGTCGAATTATGCATGCTTTGGATGGGACGCTGACTTTTCAGCCTTATGGCAAAAAGGGGCAGGCGATTTATTCCGTGTCAAGAGGTGGCGTCAATGCTCGTCTGATGGAAGCTGCAGAAAGTGCCGGCACGGTCGAAATTCATTACCATCACAAATGCATCGGGGCAGATACACAAGAAGGGATTGCTTGGTTTGAGCACACCAAAACAGGAGCGTCGATGTCCTTTCAAGCAGATTTGATTTTTGGGACAGACGGGGCTTTTTCGGCTATCCGCTACAAGGCGATGCAAAAGTTGGACAGGTTTAATTACGAGCAGCGGTATATTTCGGATGGCTATCGCGAGATATTATTACCGGCCGACGCTGATGGCTCCTATAAGCTGGATAAGAACGCGCTCCATATTTGGCCGCGGGGACGATTTATGTTGATTGCTCTTCCAAATGAGGACGGGAGCTTCACCTGTACTTTATTTATGCCCTTTGAGGGGGGGGAGAATAGCTTTGAGCAACTCCGAACCAAGGAGCAGGTCGATGTTTTTTTTAAAAAGACCTTTCCTGATTTTTTTGAATTGATGCCCGATATAGGCGAAAAGTGGGGTGCCCATCCGCTTTCTTCACTCGCGATTATACGGTGTTACCCTTGGTCGAACGGGCGTGCTCTGCTTCTAGGCGATGCAGCTCATGCTACCGTCCCCTTCTATGGGCAGGGGATGAATTCCGGATTTGAGGACTGCCGAATACTGGGAGATATGATGGAGGAGTATCAAGAGAACTGGGCTCAAATTTTTAAGGCATTTCAACAGGAACGAAAGCCAAACGGGGATGCAGTGCAGGATTTATCTTTACATAATTATTACGTCATGCGGGATTATGTGGCTGACCCAAGATTTTTACTACAAAAAAAGATTGAGGCGCGTTTTAGCGAGCGGTATCCCGATAAGTGGATGCCTTTGTACAGTCAGGTGACTTTTAGCCACATTTCTTATGCTGATGCTTTAAAAGTGGGGATGCGACAGGATGAAATTATCAAAGAGGTAATGAAAGAGGTCGTGGACATTGAACAACGATGGGATTCTGATGAGGTAGAAGCCCTTATTTTGAAAAAACTGAAAATAAAGGTTTGAAACTTAGGGAATCACTACAAAAAATTACCAAGGCTCCTCTGTATAGGAATAGCTTCACTTTGGTGTCGGGTACTTTCATCGCCCAGTTGTTTTTGTTGGTCATCAGTCCGATATTGACTATGCTGTATAGCCCGGAGGAGTTTGGTGTTTATGGTGCTTTTCTATCGGTATCGACCATTTTGGCGATGATTGGAACAGGGCGCTACGAATTGGCGATACTATTACCCAAAAAGGATAAAGACGGGTACTATATTTTCCTGTTGAGTTTATTATTAGCTGCATTTTTCGGGGTTTTACTCCTGCTAATTATTTTCCTGACCCAATCATTCTATTTTTGGGATTGGGTGACTGCCCTTAGGGGGAATTATTTATTTCTGATACCGCCGGGTGTTTTTTTATTTTCAATGACCATGCCGGCTGCTTTTTTAGCAAATAGGTTTAAAAAATTTCGCTTGCTTTCCTTTAGCAAGATTGCGGGGAGTGGTTCAACGGGGTTATTGGGCTTGCTGTTTGGTAGTGTGGGTATTACGTTTGGGGGCTTGATTTTTAGTAAATTAATCGGTTGGTTGGTAGAGACGGGTGTAATCGTGGTGCCCATTCTGAAAAAAGCCACCAACGCATTCAAGCCCTTTGAAAAAAGCCGCCTTTTTAAGCAGGCAAAGAAATATCAAAATTTCCCAAAATTTTCTATTCCTGAAGGGTTGTTGAATACGGGATTTAAGCAGATTCCAATCCTGGCGCTGACGATGTTTTTTAGTCCTGAACTCGCCGGATTTTTCACTCTGACGTCTTCTATTTTAGCAAAACCATTCGGTATGGTTAGTATGTCCTTTGGTCATGTTTTTTTTCAGAAGGCAACCGAGGTAGACCATCCGGATAAGTTACGTCCAATCTTTTCTGAATTGTTGAGATTCCTGTTTTTGCTTGCCATAGTACCTACGGCATTATTATTCATTTTTGCGCCATCCGTTTTTAGTTGGGTGTTTGGGCAAGTATGGGCAACATCCGGTATTTATGCCCGATGGATGCTGCCTTTCTTTTTTGTCACTTACCTAAAATCACCTTTTTCGGGCATGGTAGACGTCAAAAATGCTTTTGTGCGAAATTTGTTTTTTGAAGTGGGATTTGTTGGGATTGCACTTGCTGCATTCGCAATTGGTCATTGGCAGAAGGATGATTTATTGGCTATTAAAATATTCAGTCTTGGCAATGGCGTACTTGGATTGATTCAATTGTACTGGTTTAAGCTTTTAATTGAAGAGGAGGGCGGATGGTAGTAGGTTATAAAAAATGTAACCACTCAGATACCCAATGCCTAAAAACAGGAGCACCTGAGTCGTTACCAAAAAATAAAATTACCGGTTCATGCAACGCTTTTTGAATTTCTTTCGTTCTTATACCAAATACTGAACGTTAATCCAACCTAAAAAAGCTCAAAAAAGTAGAAGTGATGTGTGCTCCAGATCATTTTATCTTTTGAAATTTAGACAAATAAATAGCGACAACATGAACAATCAAAAAAGAATTACTCCCAGCCAAATTATCGATTTCATCGGATGGCAACTAAATGTCCCCATTTCAAATATTTTTCCACATACCGATTTGTCTAGTGATTTGAATTTGGATGACATTGATCAACTCCTTTTAATAGCTGAATTGGAGAACAGGTTAGAGGTATATCTTTCTAAGGAGGAGGTAGAGAAAATTAACACTATAAAAGACGCTAGTATTGTTTTTTTGAAGAATGTTGCTTGAGGGGCTTGGGGTTTTCGGCCTATTTTGCTAACCCGATAATTTAATCTTGACAGAGCACTAAGTATCTTCGCGAATAACGGAGGATATTTCATCAATTGCTTTTAAGGTGTTGATGGTGGCGGCCAGTTGGTCGGTATTGGCAACGACAATGCTTAGTTTTCCTTCAAAGAATCCATTATTTCCCGCAATTGAGAGCGATCGGATATTTAATCCTAGTTGTGTTGAGAGGATGTTGGTCATTCTTTCAATCATTCCCTTTCCTTTATCGACACCTCTGAGTGTCAGGTTTGCGACGAAGGAGGCATTGGTCGTGTTCACCCATTCTGCCTTCATGATTCGATAGCCATAGTTGGCCATTAGGTTGGTTGCGTTTGGGCAACTGGCGCGATGGATTTTCAAGCCGGCAGAGATGGTCAGGAATGCAAATATGTCATCTCCCTGTACCGGATTGCAACAATTGGCAAAGCTGTAAGAAAACTTTTCTCCCGGCTCTCCATTGATTAGTAATTTGGTATTTTCATGGAGGTTTATTTCTTTTGGTCTATGCTTCTTTGAAGGGGAAGCGGCCTCGTTTTCTGACGGTTTAGGTACCAGTTTTCCACCTTCGACGACAAAGTGCTTAGTAATTTGGCTAATATGGAATTTATCGGTAGCTATATCGTAATACAAATCTACGTAAGATTCATACTTGAAGAAGGCGATGAGGGTTTCCATTGATTCCTCAAACTTTACTTTAAGGTTTCTAAATTTTCGTTGGAGCGCTTCCTTGCCTATTTCTCCGATTTTTCTCTTTTCCTCCTTCATGGAGGATTTAATTTTTGATTTGGCCTTACCTGTGACCACCATCTTTAACCAGGCTTCGCTTGGTTTTTGCTTTGGAGAGGTAATGATGGATACTTGATCTCCATTTTTCAGCTCTGCACTGAGGGGGACGAGTTTGTTGTTGACTTTGGCGGCGGTGCAATGATAACCCACATCGGAGTGAATACTGAAAGCAAAATCGAGTGCCGTAGCACCTTTGGGTAATATTTTCATATCTCCTTTGGGCGTATAGACGAATACTTCTTCTTGGAAGAGATGGTTCTCTTTGAAATCTCCTAGAAACTCGACAGCGTCCATATAAGGGGCATCTAATATTTCGCGAACGCTATTCAACCACCGATCGTACACATCGTTTCCATCAGTGGAAACCCCTTTGTATTTCCAGTGTGCAGCAAAACCCTTCTCGGCGATTTGATCCATGCGTTCTGTGCGGATTTGTACTTCCACGTATCGCCCTTTGGGTCCGATAACCGTGGTGTGGAGGGATTCATAACCATTAGATTTAGGCGTCGTTATCCAGTCTTTTATGCGTTCGGGTATGGGGATGTGAACGTCGGTCACAATGGAATACGCCTGCCAGCAGACCATCTTTTCCTCAGAGAGGGTAGCTTTCATGGGCATCTCCAACACGATACGTACGGCAAACAGATCATAAATTTCTTCAAAAGAGACTCCTTTTGTTTTGATTTTGTTCCAAATGGAGTAAATGGACTTGGGGCGACCGAATATTTTATATGGGACGCCAACCGCACTTAATTTTTCTTTTAAAGGCGTAATAAAGGCTTCAATGTAAGCCTCTCTGTCTTTTTTTGTTGCCGCCAATTTGGTGGCTATTTCACTATAAGTTTCCCGGTCTGTCACCTTCATACATAGGTCGAGATATTCGGTTTTGAAGGCATAAAGTCCCAGACGGTGAGCAAGAGGGGCATAGAGAAAACTAGTCTCCGCTGCAATCTTTAATTGGGAGTGAATGGGCATGGCTCCGAGCGTTCGCATATTGTGAAGCCTATCAGCCATTTTTATAAGGACAACACGGACATCCTCGACTAGTGTTCGGAGTATTTTTTTGAAATTTTCCGCTTGCGGGCTGTTTACGTTGTAGGCGCCATCTAGCTTGGTGAGTCCGTCGACAATTTTGCCAATGGTCTTTCCGAATTTTTCGTGGATTTGCTCCGAGGTGATTGGGGTGTCTTCTACGACATCATGGAGTAGAGCAGAGATGATGGAGGTGGCGCCTAATCCGATTTCTTCGGCACAAATTCTAGCGACAGCAATGGGATGGAAAATGTAAGGTTCTCCTGATTTACGGCGCTGCTTAGAGTGTGCATCTACGGCTAATTCGTAGGCGCGATTTAGTTCCTCCTTATCCTTCTCGTCGACCTTGACCTTGATTGACGCTAACATATTCTGATATGCCTCATCAATTTCTTTTCGTTCCTCTGCTGTGTAACTCATCTTTGTCCTCTTAATTAAAACCAACAAAATTAAGCTATTTTCAGATATAAGGCTATTTTTTTCATTTTATTTTTGTAACTATTTGCGAGTAGTACACCATTTTTGTCATAGAAACGCCTTTTTCGATTTGAGAACAAGGATTGAAAAGAATATCGAACCTGTCTGCCTTCGACGGACTGCCGTATTCACGGTAGCCACACGAAGAACCTCCCGAACGTAATGAATCGCCATCAAATGAATAAAAAAGCGAGTAAAAAATCTTTGTATGTAGCTTTTTATAAAAAAAGGTCTTATATTTGCAGCGCTTTTTTAAAAAGCGGGTGTGGCGAAATTGGTAGACGCGCTAGACTTAGGATCTAGTGCCGCGAGGCGTGGGGGTTCGAGTCCCTTCACCCGCACTCATTCGAGACGTGTTTTTCTCGATGCTTTTTAATGAAAAGCAATAAGGATAAACCGGATTCCTTTGGTTAGGTTTCCGGTTTTTTTCTACTGTTTTTAGATTCAATAAACATTGCTATCATGCCAAAAGTTATCAGTAAAGATATTGATTCCGTAAATGCGAAACTCACCGTATCTATCCCCGTTTCCGATTACAAACCTGCTTACGAGGGGGAGTTGAAAAAGTTGAGGCAAAAAATTGACCTGAAAGGCTTCCGAAAAGGCAAAGCACCTTTAGGACTCGTTAAAAAAATGTATGGGGAGCAGGTATTAATGAAACTCATAAATGAGCTCTTGGATGAGGAAGTTAATAAGTTTCTTCAGGAGGATAAAGATACGAAGTATTTGGGGCAACCCATTCCCTCGGAGGATTCTCCCGTCATGGAATTCAATTTGAAAGATCTAAAGGACTATGAATTTAAACTGGACTTAGGGAAAGCCCCTGACGTCGAATTAAAAGGTCTTGATAAGAAGAGCAAATATTCTAAGTACACGATAAAAATAGAAAAGAAGATTGTCGATGAGGGGTTGGAGGCTCTTGCCAAACGATTTGGAGAGGAAGTGGAGGTCGATGAGCCGATCAAAGAAGGCGATAGGATAAGAGCCATCGTTACCGAGCTAGACGGCAAAAAAGCCAAAGAAGGTGGCTTGGTGACATCGGTAGTTGTTCTGGTTGACGACATGGATGAGGATATTAAAAAGAAAGTCCTCAAAAAGAAAAAGGGCGATACCATCAAAAATATCAATATCTATAAACTAGACAAACAACTAACGACCAAGGAGGATATTGATGAACATCTGTTGGGACTGGAAGAGGGCGAAGAAGTAGGAGAGAACTTTGATTTTACGATTGACGAAGTCATCCGGATAAAACCTGCTGAGTTGAATCAGGAGCTGTTTGATAAAGCCTTTGGTGAAGGTGTCGTTAGCTCTAAAAAGGAGGCTATCGAAAAAATAAAAGAGCCACTCATAGCACATTTTGATAGACAGGCAGACTTTATTTTTGCAGAAGAGGTGAGAGAAAAATTGCTGAAGAAAAATGAGTTTGAAATGCCGGTGGATTTTCTCAAGAGGTGGATATTGATGTCGGATGGAAAAATGACAGAGGAGGAGTTGAAGGAGCAACTTCCTGTTATTTTGGAGTCATTAAGGTGGGACTTGATTCAATCCATGATTGCAAAATCAGCAGATATTTCTGTCTCTCACGAAGAAGTTGAGCAGGATCTTATTCAGAAGATTGAGCAATATTATGGGGGTGCTAATTTGCCTGAAGGAATTTTGAATTCTCTTCTAGAAGGCATTCTAAAGGATGAGAACGAGTATCGTAGAGTTGTCAAAGGGATTTATGATGCCAAAGTGATGGGGGTAATCGCCGAAAAGGTGAAGATTGAAGATAAGCCGGTCAGCGTCGAAGAGTTTGAAAAGGTGATTAAGGCATTTAATGAGAAAAGGCATGAGGGGCATGACCACAACCACGACCATCAGCATTAAGATTTAGTGTTTGGAAATAGCAGCAAATAACCCTGTGACCAGATTCATTTGGTCACAGGGTTTTTTACGCATACCAAGCAATTTTAAACCAGTCTAAATAAGAAGTGCGAGCAAAAAAAACGGAACTTCTAAAAACATAGTTTGGACAAGAGTGTTATACACATTGCCTGTAGGCTTAATTATTTTACTAAAACAAAGAAAGAATGTTTCCTAAGAATGAATTCATGAAATACGCTACTAAGCATTTGGGCATGAGTAGCCTCCATTTGGAAGAGTATGCAAAGAAATCCGCTGCTTATCCAAATATTCAGGGTTTTACTCCCAATGTGATAGAGGAGCGCCAGATGAATATTGTTGGTATCGATGTCTTTTCACGTTTGATGATGGACCGTATTATATTTATGGGTCTTCCTGTGGATGATTATGTAGCCAATGTAATACAGGCACAGCTTTTGTTCCTTGAGTCGACTGACCCTAAAAGGGATGTGCAGCTTTTTATCAATAGTCCCGGAGGTTCGGTTATAGCAGGGCTGGGGATTTATGACACAATGCAGTATATTACAAATGACGTTGGTACGATATGTACAGGGTTGGCAGCCTCTATGGGCGCCGTGTTATTGACAGCCGGTACCAAAGGCAAACGGACAGGTCTACAGCACAGCAGAGTTATGATTCATCAACCGCTCGGTGGTATGCAAGGGCAGGTGACTGAAATGGAAATCTACTACAATCTCATCAAGGAACAGCAAAAAGAGTTGTACGAAGTGTTGAGCTATCACACCGGACAGCCCTATGAAAAAATTGAAAAGGACTGCCTGCGGGATAATTGGATGACCGCCAGTGAGGCAAAAGAATATGGGTTGATTGATGAGGTGCTGGATAGAGGTAGCCTTGCAGAAAAGAAGAAAAAAGCAAATAAATAATTCTCCATGAGTAAGAAAAAACATTCCTTCCAGTGCTCGTTTTGCGGTAGAGATAAAAGTGAAGCTTTGATGCTCATAGCGGGTATTGATGGGCATATTTGCGAGATGTGTGTCGAGCAGGCCTACGATATTATTCAGGAAGAACTATACGATGAGAAAAAACGGAAGAAAAAAAGTTCTACCACTTTCACTTCCAAGATACACAAGCCCCAAGAGATAAAAGAGTATTTGGATAGGTATATCATCGGGCAAGACCAGGCTAAAAAGGTGCTGTCGGTTGCCGTTTATAACCACTACAAAAGACTCGGCCAGAAGACGACAAAGGATGATGTGGAAATTGAAAAATCGAATGTTCTTTTCGTGGGAAAAACAGGTACAGGGAAGACTCTTTTGGCAAAAACCATTGCTCGCTTACTGAATGTGCCTTTTGCTATCGTTGACGCGACCGTTTTTACTGAAGCGGGTTATGTTGGAGAAGATGTGGAAAGTATCCTTTCCAGATTACTGCAAGTGTGTAATTATGACGTGGAAGCGGCCGAGCGAGGAATTGTCTATGTCGATGAATTGGATAAGATTGCAAGAAAGAGTGATAACCCATCCATAACGAGGGATGTCTCAGGTGAAGGCGTACAACAGGCTATGCTGAAGATGCTGGAAGGGACAGATGTTAGTGTTCCGCCACAGGGGGGCAGAAAGCATCCCGAGCAAAAATTGGTAAAAATCAATACAGAAAACATTCTCTTCATTTGTGGTGGTGCCTTCGATGGCATCGAGAAGAAAATTGCAGACCGTATTAACAAAAAAGTTATTGGTTTTAAGACGGAGGATGGTCTTGATACCACTAATACCGATGATTTGCTACAATATGTGACCCATCAGGATATTAAGCACTACGGGCTTATCCCGGAACTGATAGGGAGGCTTCCCGTACTTACCTATTTGAGCGAGCTCAATTTGTCAGCGCTAAAGGCTATTTTGACGGAGCCCAAGAATGCTTTGCTGAAGCAATACATAAAGTTATTTGAGATTGAGGGGATTGACTTGACCTTTACCGAGGATGCAATTGATTTTATTGCTGAAAAAGCACTTGAATACGAATTGGGTGCAAGAGGGCTACGGTCTATTTGTGAAGCCATTATGACGGATGCCATGTTTGAGTTGCCATCTCAGAAAGAGGTCAATAATTTTGTTGTCGACAGATCTTATGCAGAAGAGAAACTAAGCAGGTCAAAATTGAGTAAACTAAAAGTTGCGTAATGCGCTACTTTGTCGAATTGGCGTACAAAGGAACTCCTTTTCACGGTTGGCAAACGCAGCCACAAAAGGTAAGCGTACAGGAAGTGTTGGAAGATGCTTTCTCTAGGATGCTTCGAATAAAAATCAGCATTGTAGGCTGTGGCAGAACCGATGCCGGTGTTCACGCTTCGCAGTTTATTGCCCACTTTGACTACAATGGTGAATTACCCCGTTCATTTGTCGAACGCCTTAATAAATACCTGCCTCCTGAAATTGTGATTTATGAGATTAGGGAAGCCCCTGAGGATATGCACGCCCGGTTTGATGCCAAACTGCGTGGATACACCTATCGCATGATTTTTCGCAAAAATCCATTTTTAAAAAATCTTACTTATTATTATCCCTATCCCAATCGTCCCGATTTTGAGAAGATGCAGGAAGCTGCAAACCTCTTATTGGGCTATTCCGTATTTTTTCCATTTTGCAAGTCCAATTCTGATGCAAAAACAATGAATTGCCGGTTGCAAAAAGCTATCTGGAAGCAGGTCGATAATACGGAGGAAGAAGAATGGCAATTCCATATCGAAGCCAATCGTTTTTTGCGGGGAATGGTGCGGCTTATCGTCGGAATGTGCGTCAATGTCGGCACGGGGAAGCTATCCTTGGAAGAAGTAAAAAGTGCCCTTGATAATCAACGTCGCCTAACGTTAGATTTGAGTGTACCCGCCGGGGGGTTGTATCTTTCAAAGGTAGTATATTAATACATCGGGCATCCACAGTCGGGTGTTCTACACCCGTAAACTAGGAATACTAATAATACCAGAAAGAATAGAATTTTCCAACGATTGTTCATTAGTTCGTGCTATTTACCTATTGTCAAGCTACAAATGTAAGCTAAAAAGCCAAGAAGATATAGAAAATTATCGAATTTTAAATACCTTGCCACTCAAAATATCTAAGCAGGTATGAATGCACAGGAAATAATCAATTGGTATCGGGATGCAGTTGTTCAAATTGCCACTCCATTTAGCACCGGAACGGGCTTCTTTTTGAAGAAGTATGGATTGATCGTCACAAATGAGCACGTTGCGCGCGACAACAAGTTTGTCATTATTGAAAGCAACCTTATGAAAAAGCAATTGGCAGACACTGTTTAC
>JALVDO010000388.1 GCA_027008975.1 Saprospiraceae bacterium
AGTACTTCCCATGTTTTCAGGTTCGAAAACGGAGGATACGCCTTTCATGCCGGCATTGCCATTGATACAATACAGGGCGAATACGGCAAAATAACAGCTGATGAAATACTACCAAAAATCAAACCCCATGCCGATTGGTTGCCCAACACCCGATTGGTTGTCATTGAAAACACCACCAACATGGGAGGTGGCAACTACTATACCGAAGCGGAAATCAAAGCCATCTCAGCGGTATGTCAAAAACATGGATTAGCACTACACATTGACGGAGCACGAATATTCAACGCATTAGTCGAAACGGGTAGTCAGCCGGCAGAGGTTGCCCGACACGTCAATAGCGTCTCCATTTGTCTATCCAAAGGATTGGGCGCTCCGGTCGGCTCCGTCCTCACCGGAAGCCGAGACTACATCGCTAAAGCCCGAAAATGGCGTAAAGCCATGGGTGGAGGTATGCGACAAGCCGGCTATCTTGCTGCTGCCGGAATCTATGCACTGGACCATCATATAGAAAGGCTTCGGGACGACCACCACAAAGCAAAGGTCATGGGCGAACTGCTTGCTACCCTACCCTACGTTGGTGCTATCCGCCCCGTCAAAACCAATATCCTTATTTTTGATGTATTGCCGCCGATGACAGCAAGTGATTTTGTACAAAAGCTATCAGAAAAGGGGATTAAAGCTGCTCCGTTTGGTCCGCAGACCGTCCGGTTTGTCACGCATCTTGATTTTACGGAGGCGATGCTAGAGAAGGTGTTGGCGGTGTTGAAGGCAATTACCTAAATCCGCCCCAACAACTCAATCAACTCCGTCTTTTTTCTGACAGCCACGGGTACATTATCGCCATTTTTCATTTTGAGGTATCCGCCGTCTTTTCGGATATAGGCTTTGATGTAATCCGTATTAATGAGATGGGATTGGTGAGAGCGGTAAAATTTATGTCCGGCGAGCATTTTTTCGTACTCCTTTAGTGTTTTGGTTACAAAAATGCGTCCTCCCGAGTTGAGGTAGAACAATGTATTATTTCCATCTGCTTCACAGCGGACGATATCGGAAATATTAACAACGGCTATTTTCTCCAATGTGTGCAAAGAGATGCGTTTTGGCAAGGTATTCGGATTGTTAAAGGTCTCCTTCAGTACTGAAAGATGCTCGTTATTTTGGCTTAATTGTCGCTTTGCTTTTTCTACTGCCTGCCGTAATTCTTCCGGATTAATTGGCTTCAGCAAGTAATCGACGGCGGAGAACCGGAAAGCCCGGATGGCATGCTCCTCGTAAGCCGTCACGAATATGACTTTCGAGCTTAAGTTGGGGAATATCTCCAACAAATCAAAGCCCGTACCATCTCCAAGCATGATGTCGAGGAAAAGAAAATCCGGGGTTTGCCTCCGCAAGAGCTTGGCTGCATCGACGATGCTCTCTGCCGTCCCGATTATCTTTATCTCTGGAAATAAATCGTTCAGGTCATTTTCCAAAATGGTCAACGCCTGTGGCATATCATCTATTAGGATTGCTGTGTGCATTTTTTTTTGTTTTGTTGTTCCTTGTTCCTTGTTTGGTGTTCCTCAAAAGTACAAAGGCTAAAGGCTAAAGTGGAATTTGTTTTGTAAATGAAACCCTACTTTTAAATTTTGAATTTTTCATTTTTCATTTCAACTTTTGCCCATTCTAATTCTAATTCCAATTCCAATTCTAATTCCAATTCTAATTCTAATTCTAATTCCAATTCCAATTCAAATGGACGAATAAACGGCAAACCGGACAACCACCTTTGTGCCGACAACGCCGTGTTCTTCTGACAAAATATCTTCAACTATTAGTGGAGCATAATCCTTATCCGCTGCTTTTCGCAATGCCTCAAGGCGCTCCCTTGTCACCTCCATAGCGATGGATTGGTGTCCGGGTTTTCGGGATTGCTTCAGACTTTCCGCCCGATATCTTCCGACACCGTTATCGGTAATGGTACAGACGAGTATATCGTTATTTTCGATGGCGAACTCAATCTTAATGTGTCCTTTCTCCTTTCGATGAGCTATGCCGTGAATGACCGCATTTTCGACAAAAGGCTGGAGTATCATCGGCGGAATTTCAATATCTGCGACCTCTAAACCCTCCTCCCGTACTATCTCAAAATCGAATGGAACACGTTGACAAAATTGTTCCATATCGAGGTATTTCTCTAAGACGTAAATTTCCTCTTCAATACTGATTTTTTGCTGTTTGGAGTTAGATAAAATCCCCCGCATCAGCGTCGCGAAATTATTAATCTGTGTCCTAGCAGTTTTATAATCTTTCGTTGCGACAAGCGACTGAATGCTATTGAGTGCATTAAAAATAAAATGCGGATTCATTTGCAACTGCAATGCCTTCTGCTCCAATTGAAGAACGTGATTTTTCATTTCCAATTGTTCGCGCTTAGCTCGCTCTTTTCGCTCTAATTTCTTTTTCCAAAACCAAAACCAGATAAATGCCACCAAAAATAACACTGCTATTGCCGATAACTGCACCCACCACCATTGCCAAAAGGGCTGTTCTATGGAAAAACTCGTCGATATGATTTTACTAAGATTTTCACCATCGGAAACAGCTTGTACGTCAAAGGTGTAATCACCGGGGGCCAGATTCGAGTAGTCAACCGACTCCCGTGTAGAAAGCGGTGACCAATCGGACTCAATCCCACGCAACCGCCAACGGTATTGAATATCTTTCGGATTGACCAAATTGATTGCCTTAAAGGCAAAATTCAGGTGATTGCGGTTATGTGGCAACCGCAGCCCCGGTTTGAGACTACCATCAGTATTTACGTAAGTTCCAAATTGAGTATCAACAAGCGGCTTATAAAAAAGCGAAATCTGTTCAAAGTGAATTTTCGGGATAGAAGTAATCTTTAAATCTGCTGATGGGCGATGCTTCATCAATCCATTCATGGTACCGAACCAAAGGTTGCTGTTTTTATCCAATAAGGCAGCGTTCTGACAAGTTTCAATCCCTAGAAAACCTTCATTCCGACCAAAGTGTCGCACGTCCAGTACCGCGCCTGTCTCATTTAGGTCAATTTTGTCAACACCTGCTTCACTTCCCACCCACAAATCGCCTTTCTCATCAAACACCATGGAATAAATATTGGATGAAAAAAGTGGC
>JALVDO010000389.1 GCA_027008975.1 Saprospiraceae bacterium
TTTCCAAGCAAGCGGGGGCAATCATTGTCTCCGCTTTTTATTTTTGTAAAAAATGAAAAAAATAATATATACATATATACTTGTACTTTACTCTTGTCTGTTGTTTTCACAAAAATATGATAATGTGTGGCTATTTGGTAAAGATAGTCAAACGAACCCTATCTATGCAGGCAGTATAATTGATTTCAACACCATTCCTCCTGATGTTTATTACGAATATAGAAATATGAATTTCCGGCAAGCCAACACCAGCATGTGCGACACCTCGGGCAATTTACTTTTTTATACAAATGGCTCGTACATCGCCAATGCCCTTGGGGATACGATACAGAATTGTTATGGCATCAATCCGGGGCCTGCACAGGAAGAATTTCAGGATCATGGTTATATTTTGGACCAAGGGGTACTTGCCTTGCCCAAGCCGGGGAGCGATTCTTTGTATTATTTGTTTCACTTAGATCAAATAATGCCTTATTCAAGCCCCATCTATGGTAGCCGACATTTTTATTATACACTAATTGACATGAGTAAAAATGGGGGGTTAGGTCGAGTTGAACAAGAAAATAATCTTATTCTTGAAGATGATCTTGCTTCCGGAAAACTGACCGCAGTCAAGCATGCCAATGGAATAGACTGGTGGATGTTAGTCCGAAGGTATGATAGTAACGAGTATTATACTTTTTTGTTAACAGAAGATGGCATAGAGGAACATGGAATTCAAAAGGTTGGAGAGCCAATACCTACGCACGGAGGAGTTGGTCAATCTGTTTTTTCTCCTGATGGCACCAAATATGTCAAACTAAACCTCGTTAATGGCGTAACAAATGACGACTACGTTAACATATATGATTTTGATAGATGTCGTGGACAATTGAGTAACCATATCTCCATCGCTTATTTGGACAGTGCCTGGGTAGGCGGCGTAGCCATCTCCCCCAATTCCCGGTTTTTATACGTCGCATCGGATGATTATCTGTATCAGTACGACTTCTGGGCGGATGACCTCGAGGCGAGTCGGGATACGGTGGGCGTCATAGACGATTGGCATTTGGAGGGTTTTCCGGATTGGTGGGGGGCGAGTTTTTCCCTGATGCAGTTGGCGCCGGATGGTAAGATATATATCGCTTCTACGCCTACCATCCCTTATCTGCACACCATCGACTATCCCGACCTCAAGGGCGATAGCTGCGGGGTCTGCCTGCGGTGTGTCGAGCTACCCACCTTCAATGCCTTCAGTATGCCTAACTTCCCCAATTACCGACTCGGAGCCGCCGCCGAGCCCTGTGAGCCCGATGCCACGGTTGAGGTATCGGGCAAGGATGCAAGGGTATCGGTATTCCCCAATCCGGCGGAGGAGACGACTACTGTATCTCTGGCAGATGGTGAGTGGCGCAGCGCGGTCGTTGTGCTTTACGATGTCACCGGTCGGGAGGTGTTGCGGCAGGCGCTTTCGGGGCGGAATACGGAGATTGGGCTGGGAGGATTGGCGCAGGGTTTGTATTTTTGGGAGGTGCGCCGCGCGGGTGGTTTTGTTTGGTCGGGGCGTTTGGTGCGGATGTAGCTCGAATTCAATTAATTTCGGTTATCCTTGCCCCAGCCCATTTTTGAGCGAAGGGTCTCTACAAAGCGGGTATTTTGCAACTGGACGAGGTGAATGGGAAAATTATTTCTGCTGACAGCCAGTTTGTAGGCAGAGGTGATGGTCTCTGTACGGGAATCAAGGGTGCATAGAAAGTTTTCGGCTCGCCCTTCTACTTCAAAGGTAATGGTGGAAGAATCCGGCAGGACGATGGGGCGGACATTCAGGTTGTGTGGAGCGACCGCCGTCAGGACAAAATTGCCGGAACCGGGGAATACGATTGGCCCACCACAACTAAGGGAATAAGCGGTCGAACCCGTCGGCGTTGCGAGAATCAATCCGTCCGACCAAAAGGTGTTGAGATACGCTCCGTTGATGTAGGTATGAATGCGAATCATGGAGGAAGTATCCCTCTTCACCAAAGTAAATTCATTTAGTGCGAAAGGGATGTCGCCGAAAAGCGGGTAATTGGAGTCGAGTTTCAGCATCTGTCGCTCAACGATTGAGAAACGCCCCGCCTTGAGTAAGTGGATGATTTCCCGAATGCGCTGCTTCTCAATACTGGCGAGAAATCCCAGCCGCCCAAGGTTCAGTCCAATAATGGGCACCTTCGAGTCGCGGACGATGGTCGTTGCATCCATGATGGTTCCATCACCTCCGAGGGTTATGAAGAAATCAATCTTTTTGACCTTAAAGTCTGTATAGCCATCAAAACTACCGATGTCCGTCTTAAACCGGATTTTTTCCACCAACTGCTCTTTGTAGGGCGCAAACACAAAGGCGTTAATTCCTTTCTCATAAAGTTCGTCGAAGAGATTTTGCACATAGGGAATATCTTTTTCTTTTAACTTTCGACTATAGATGACTACTTGCATAAAGTGGTAAATTTAAAATCCGGCATTAAAGTGTAAAAACAAACCCGAATCGCCAAGATGGTTAAAGCTGTATTCAAACCGGAAAACAAAATCATAATACAGGACGACGTCAATGCCGGGGCCACCGCCCCAGAGCAATTTTCGATTCAGGTTATCAGCGGTCGCCTCCTCAAAAGGGTTATTGACAACGCCTATATCATTGTGCAATTTGAAAAACAACTTCAAAGGTACTAATCGCATTGATTTAATAGGCATTAATTTGCCAAGATTGATGGTTCTGTCAAAAAATTTATAACGCGTGAAGGTCTTTAAAAACGCCATATCCAGCCCGTCAATGACGTAATATTCAAAGCCGTGTAGTACTCTGCCCGAAAATCCCATCCCACGACCGTCTTTATACGGTAATGGTGTACGGGTGACGGTGTATTTTCCCTGCGTCTCAAAGCCGGCGCTCCACCGCGAGGAGAAGGAATGATAAAATTTATACCCCATCGCGACGAACAGCCAATTTCTATCCTTGAAAATACCCAGTCCTGCCTTTGTTATTTTGAAGTCAAAAAAACTCCCCTTCATCGGATAGGCAATAATGTCCCTATTCTCATAAGTGAAATAATAGGAGGTGCTAAAGGAACGTTCTTCATCCTTCCCTGATGCAAAGAAATTGGGATTGTACTCTAGCGGAAT
>JALVDO010000390.1 GCA_027008975.1 Saprospiraceae bacterium
TGTTTTATTGACGGATAACGAATCCAATACCGACCAGTACAGCCTGAAGGTTTCTTTCGATGCCACCGATGTTTACGAATGTAATAATACTTTTTCAGATGCCTCACCCATTGTTTTTGACCAAGAGGTAAAAGCCTCCATCCGCCATAGAAATGACAAGGATTATTACAAATTTGAGGTTACAACTCCCGGCGTGATAGAAATAAACGTGTCTGATGTACCTTCTAATATTGATATGCTAGTCAGGTTGTATGACTCCTCACAGAGCCAACTAACTTATTTCGACGGAAGTAACGGGCAGGCTATTTTTGTCGAATGGCTTGTTTGCGACCCCGGCATCTACTATGTTTTATTGACGGATAACGAATCCAATACCGACCAGTACAGCCTGAAGGTTTCTTTCGATGCCACCGATGTTTACGAATGTAATAATACTTTTTCAGACGCCAGCCTCATTGAGTTTGATTCAGAAATCAATGCCTCTATTAGAGGGGCATGGGATAAAGATTATTACAAATTTGAAGTGACTCAACCAGGAGTAATGGAAATTAATATATCAAATGTACCTCCAAATATTGGCATGAATGTATTTTTATATAACGATGCTCAGGAAGAATTATATTCACTTTCAGGTAATAATGGTCAGCCTATCTCTTTCAATTTTAATATAGAAACTATAGAGACTTACTATATTTTACTAACAGACAATAATTCTAATACTGAACAATATGCTCTTTTACTAGATTTCCTTACACCTGTAGTAGATGTTACCTCCCAAGCTTCCAATACTATAATTCAACCCAACCCATCCACCAATAGTATCACCATTCAATCTCAATTCCCTATCCAAAGCATCCAAATTTTTGATGCCATCGGTAATCAAATGTTTACTCAAAAAGAAGGCGACCTAAATAGGATAGAAACGAGCAACTGGCAAAGCGGCATCTACTTCATTTTAATACAAACCGAAGCAGGGTTGGCATTGAAAAAATTGCTAAAGCAGTAATGTGCAGTCACAGACCTCATGCCACGCCCGCATAAGGCAAAAAAGCAGCCTTGTCCGACAAAATACAGGAATGATAAGTAGTTACAATAAAACAATTTAAATCAAAATTAAAAAATATTAAAAATGAACAAATTCATTACACATTCGGCAGTACTTATGGTTATTTTTCTTTATGGGTTTACAAATAGTGTCGCAGCTCAGGACATCTCCTTTGAAGAAGTAAAGCAAATATGCAAAAGTGATATTCCTCGTGAGGATAGAATAAGGGTTTCTGTTGTCAGGTTCTCATCGAGAATGCGGACACGAAACTCCAACAACCTAGGTGCAGAACTTGCAACTATGCTAACAAATGCCCTCTACGAAGTCAATTGTTTCAGGGTACTGGAGAGTGCCTCAAACATGAATGACTTTGATGCCGAATATCAACTAAACAATAGTGGATATACAGATGCAAGTGGCTCCTCAAAAGGTAAAATGTTGGGAGCGCAGGTCATTATCACAGGAGAAATAACAGAGTACGGCGAAGGCAAAAAATCTTTTGGAGCTTTTGGTGTAAGTGTGGGGAAACAAAAGGCAAATGTTGGTTTTGTGCTCAAAGTATTAGATGTAAATACCCGGGAGGTTTTGTTTTCTCAATCTGTTAATATGGAAGGAAAAGCCGGTGGATTCAATGGAGCCAGAATATTGGGATTTGAAATGGTTGGGAGTACGGATAGAAGCAAAGCACTCAATAATGCTATAGAGAAAGCAATCATCAAGGCAGCTGAAGTTCTGGCAAAGTCAAAGGACAAATGGGGTGTTGAGTCCAATGCTGCAGTTTTAAATAGAAATAAAAGTATTCAGGTCGTCGTGACGGGCATCGGCTTTGGAGAGGTCGTAAACTTATCCAATGAACTAAAGGCTATTTCCGGAGTGACAAAAGTAACCAAATCCTTTAAAGATGGGAAAGGCGTTTATAGCGTGACTACAAGCAAAAGTGGAGAAGATATTGCCTTTGATATACTGGAAGCGGTAGGGACTAAATTTGAAATAACAGAGGTGAGCGACGCTTTTGTGAGCCTTAAGAAAAATTGAACTAAAAATTAATATCATGAAAAAATCAACTATCATTATCGTCATACTTTTAAGCAATACGCTCTGCTTATTGGCTCAAAGTAGTTTTACATCCAATAATATTCCTCTATCCTTGTCTAATCCAACCAAAGAGCGCCAAGAATTTGAGTTTCGCTCCAATTCTAGTTCTTCCTTTGACTTTTTAGATATTTTTGATGAGGTAGAGCAGTTTGAAGAAGAGTCTCTTATCTTTCAATTAGGTAGTGGCTTCGTAAGAGATGTAGCATTGGAACAACCCGGTATAAAAACCGTTTTGCCTCCCGTTGTCTTATCTATCGAAAAAGCTTATTGGAAAAATATAGGGCTAGGCTTGAAAGCCGGATTCCGTTGGTGGAAAATACCAAAAATAGATCTTCATTACAGGTATTATTCACTATCATTTAGGGCTGCTTATCATTTGAATATTTTGGACAATCTCGACCCATACATTGGCATTGCCACAACAGCGAGGTTTATCACCTTCACAGGAAGCAAACCACCTGAAAACAATTTCGATTACGACATCGCGTCTCTCATTATTGGTGCTAGGTATTATTTTTCGGAAAAATGGGCATTTTATCTTGAGCGATCCCCTGATGGGCAATCAAATTTTCATGCTGGTTTTGCCTTAAAACTACAATAATTCATCTATTTAAAACAAATTAATAAGTTTATTATGAAATATACAAATAAGATTAAAAGGCTCATATTCCTCTTTATAATTGTTACTTTTATTTCATCCTGTATAAAAGAGCGGAATATTGTTCCTCCCGTAAAAGGAATTCCAAGTGCCGGATTACTTGCAGCAGAAGTAAAAACGGTAAATGGAAATTTAGTCACTTTTCGCTTGGATTTATTTGCCGTTAATCATTACGGACAGTTTATAGAATCTTTGGATACAGACTGCTTAAAAGTAAATGATGATTACCCAAAAGCAGATTTGGTTTCTATAAAAAAAGGAACAAACGAGAATAAAGGTCCTTATTCTGCCGCACTGCTTTTCGATCAAAGTGGAAGTATGAGAGATAATGATCCGATG
>JALVDO010000391.1 GCA_027008975.1 Saprospiraceae bacterium
CCATTTATAAAAGAATGGTTAGAGTACTTTATTTCAAATAATGAAAAGCTCCTTGGAGTTAAAGAAATTAGAGATTTGATATTTGCTAATGGCAGTCCAAGATATCAGGCTATAGCTGCACGTATATTAAACAAAACTCATTGGGTAAGAGGTCAGAGAGGAAATATGGCACATTTGTCGCCATGGGATAGAAGGTCAGTAATTTATTCAGGATTGGCATTATCAAATGATGAACTCAACAGCTGGTTAAATGCAGTTGAAAAAAGCTCCAATAATTTCACTGAGCAGATGACAATTAAATGGGTAAGATCATTGAAATAATAGATAACAAACGCATGCACTCGGCAAAAAGGGCTTCGAATTTGGGACTGCGGCCTGCAGAATACGAGTTTTACCTGCGACGGCGCATGAGTAAGTCGAAACAGAAAAAAGGGAGTCGCATACGAATGAAAAGCAAGGCTACCGACTGCGAAGCGCCGTCTTATCAAGACGCCAGAACGGACATCCGCCCAACCGGCCCATCCAGGGCCGGATGGGCGGAAGCCGCTCAGCTGAGCCGTTAGAAAAATTGAAATAGTTATGAGCAATCACATACATACAAATAGATGGTTTATCGGTGCTCTAGCTAGTGTCATGGGATTTTTTGTTGGACAAGCGGTCTCGCTGTACACATTTAATGAAACTCAACAAGCTACAAAAAAGGTAGAAGAGGTACGATTATCTCGTGATTTATATAGTGAGTTTTATTTCGAGAGAGAAATATACAAAAAAATTCGGCAGTCAATAGAATCTTGCGAGCCTCTTTATAAATCATGGGGTGGCAAGTATTCCCACGATGAGATCAACCAGTATTTAGGCTTTTTCTCTGATCTAGGGTTTCTATCCAAAAAGGGTTTTTTGAGAGAGGATGTTTTAGCGCATTTTTTTGGTGCATACACAATCGAAGCTTTTGAAAACAAAGAAATAAAAAAATATATCTCTCTTTTGCGTGATAATTTTTCACAACCTAAAGCGTTCGAAAACTTCGAGTATATATCAAAAGTATTTGAAAAAATGAAGGAGTTCTCAGCACTTACAAACACCGCAAGGCATATGTGCGAAGCACGAGGAGACAAATCATGAAAAATACAGTTTATATGATGATATTTATATCCGTCCTTGGGTTTCATTCAGGCGCTTCTGGATGGGGTGCCCCGGGATATGGTGACTCTCCTGAATGGGCTGCCCCGAGATATGGTGGCTCTCCTGAATGGGGAGCCCCGAGATATGGTAGCTATCCCGAATGGGGAGCCCCGAGATATGGTGGCTCTCCTGAATGGGGAGCCCCGAGATATGGTAGCTATCCCGAATGGGTTGCCCCGGGATATGGTAGTGCTCCTAGATGGGGTGCTCCAGTTAACGGTGGCATCGATAGAGGATGGGGTAATCTAGGTTACGGGTATCCACCACCACCTTATGGATATGGCCCACCTCCATCACTTTATCGGCCTGGCGGTTGTCCGGAAGGTCCACCTTGTCCTAGGAAAGATGATATAGATAAGGAGCCTTTGCCACAATAATTTTCTATAATGGCGCTCCATAGTCGTCCCCGGCAGGTGCCTGTCCTACTTCAACAGCTTAAGACAAAAACTATGAACAGGCGGGACGGACTATCTATAAATCGGTTCTACCAGACCCAGCAAAACAGTCACGCCGTTTTGCTGGCGCAAAAGCCGCGCCATTTCTGCTGTGCCGCTGATGCAAATCGATAAAACGGCGCCGTCCTTGGCGCCGTTTTATCGGCTCAGCTGAGCGGTAAAAAGGGCTTCGAATTTTGGACTGTGGCCTGCAGTATACGAGTTTTACCTGCGATGGCGCTTGAGTTAGACGAAACCAAAAAGGATCGCTTACAAATAAATTAAATCGGGCGACTGAGAAGCGCAGTCCAATCAATGGAACGCATGAAAGAATACAGACTGGCTACATCAAAAGATAACTTCGATATCGCAACAATCTCTGTCGAGGGCTGGAAGCATGCCTACAAGGGCATTTTTCCCGATCAAGTGCTTTCCGGTCTGGATTACAAGGAAAGAGCGAAAGGTCGTGCCAATTTTCTGGCGCATGCGGCCTTGAGCACTTATGTCTGCGTCGAAGATGGTCTTGCTGTCGGATTTGTCGATTTCGAGTTGTGCCGGGATGATGACTGCGATGCACAGGTCGGCGAGATTTGGGCGATTTACGTGCTTCCGGATTTCATGGGCCGCGGTATTGGCAAGCGGCTGTTACAGGAGGCCGAGAATAAGCTGTCTGAAAGGGGATGCAATTTCGTAACCGTCTGGGTGCTGCACCGGAACACTCCTGCAAGAGGTTTCTATGAAAAACAGGGTTTTCTGCTCGACGGCAAGGAAAAGGACTACCAGGGCCTTCGTGAAGTACGATATCGAAAACCTCTCTTGTCCCGGGCATGCCTTAGGGAATGAAGCTTGGTGAACTGAAAAATAAATTGGAAAGCCATATCGGGACCTTTGAATCGACTCGCATAAGAGGGCTTGAAGTTACTCTTAAAAAAAATGCAGATAATTTCAATAATGTAGTTAGACTACAAATGCCGACTCTACATTGTTAAGAAGGCTTGAGGTGAAAATCGGATCAGGAAATTCATATGGATCAACTTGCTATTGTCTTTATCGTTATTCTTGTTCTTGTTTTGATAGGTTTTATTTACGCTTTGATTAAAGTTGGATCTAAAATCGTCAAAGGAAGCATTGTCGCATTTCGTGTTGCTGTGGTGATTTCGGCTATATGGTTTGTTGTTTTGTTGGCGGTTAATCCGATAGTTGAATATAGGAACGACTTTATTGATGGAGGTCAGGGGTACTATGATCTTAATGATAGTTTTTTCTATCTGAATTTACCTTTAATAATATTTTGGGGGGTAATATGGATCCTAAAAGGAAGACGATGATTGTATAATATTGCTGATTATAGTAACAAAATAATTTTTCACTAGGGACGTATTAAAGTCATCATGTAGATAATAAGGTGTCGAGCTAGAGACTGTGTTCTTCGGAAAAAGACAAGCATGAACTAGTGTCGCGTCTTCTTTCCTGCTGTTCTTTGATGGGCGATGGAATATTAAAGGATGAAAAG
>JALVDO010000392.1 GCA_027008975.1 Saprospiraceae bacterium
TAATCCAAGTCTAGCTTTTCGCCGCTAAAAGAGGTGAAGTATTCCTTGAAGTGGGCGTATTTCCCGACGTTTAGTGTGACGTTGTAGTTATTGATAGGGTAGGAGACAAACCAATGGTATCGGGTTAGCTTTCCCTTATTTTCTTTTTCCCGTAGGTTGCCGTTGGATACACACATCAGGTCTGCAGGTACACCAACGGTAATTGCCATGCTGTCCGGCTCGTCGGAGAGATGGTCTTTATTGGGCCACCATACGCTGGCGCCCAGCCCCTCACAAGCCACCTGCACCCATGGATCGCCATTTTTATCCCTGCGCCATATAAATCCTCCGTCCCAGGGTGGATTTTTGGCCTTGCGAGGCGAACCGTGGTAATATACCCGTATTTTATCAGATTTTCCCTTGGTTTGCTTTTGCGGAAAGCGGACAAAAACGGCATCTTCATCGCGTTTGTATTGTAACTCCTTCCCATTGTGGAGGATGCGGTCAATATCCATATTTCGAAATAAATCTATCTGGAGGGTGTAGAAATCCGCTTTTACATCATAGTCGATTTCTACATATCCTGCGATAGACTTATTGGGGACATCTAAGTCGATATTAAGGTCGTAAAAGGTGACATCATAGCAGGTGCGCTCCGGGCGTAACATCCCCCGCAAGGTGTCTTTATGTGTGAATTTATATTTTTCAAAAAAGTCCTTTTGGGCGAGCAGTCCGGTACTTATCAATGAAAAGGTCAAGAGCAGGACTGGAATTAGTTTGCGTATCATAAGAATGTTTTATTTCTGAAAAGATGACCGTATTATGGGTGGTGGTTGGCTTTTGATGCAAATATACGGAGAAAATCAGTAAAATGTAATTTTGTAAATACTTACCTTGAGGGGAAGGGGGAACACGGATTACACGGATTGAACGGATGAGAACAAATTTTTTCCCAGTACGGGCGAGCTAGAGGCGTACCTGCCCGATTTTTTTTGCTTGCGCAAAAAGATTAATAAATTTAACTCTGTAATTCCTCAATTATCATTTAACATTATCTCACTTTGGTCGTCAGACCAAATAGCCGTGTGAAATACCGTGTTGGTGGTTTAAAATCAGTGTAAATCCGTTGCATCCGTTGTATCCGTGTTCCCCTTTACCATTTTGCAAACACAAAATACGAAGTTACGAATATGATGAAAATATTATCAAAACAGTTTACTGGTCAGATCCAAGAGAGTGAGACAGCAATTTATTCAACAAGGCACTCATCTGTATATATCGCGTGGCGACCATCATGTGAGAACCACCGTGGACGACATAATCGCAATGAACATTACGGATGGGAATGGTATGATCATTATCTCCATGAATATGAATAATGTCATCGGAATAGCGTACTCTGTCCCACTCCATAATCATCTTGATGGTGCGCTTCAAAAACAAGGGGTCTTTATCGGCAATCATGCTTTTAAAAAGTGCTTTTTGTCTGTTCCTATCCGGCTCTACAATGGGTTGCATTATTTTTGCTCCATGCTTCGCCATTCCGGCTGAAACCAGCTTATAAATTGGTAAATGCTCCTGAAACGTGTATCGCCGGGGCAACTCCGCCCTGCTTTTTGCACTTGATATGATGATGGTCATCTCCGGATGAAGGAAATCGCTCATCTCTGTTGCCAACATTCCTCCAAGCGAGACGCCGATTAGGATAAATGACCGGCTGGTGTCGATCTGTTGGGATAGTTCGATTGCATAATCGCGCATGGTCATCCCTTTATCGGGAGTGACATAATTGACATACTTTAGCTCGAAGGAGGGATCTAAAGTGAGGTTTTTAAAAATGCGGGCATCCGATCCCTGTCCGGGAATAAGGTAAATAACTGGCGTTCGCTGCCCTGACAGGGGTGTATTCAGGAGGAAAAATACAATAGCGGAGAATATTCCCCGAAAAAATAATTTTTTCATTACAAATGGTTTGTAAAACTTAGGAAATTAATTAATGCTGAACGGGATATGCTTACCTCTAACTTCATTCCAAAAGACCTCAAACACAAAAACTACGTAAGAATATTGGCATTTTTAAAATAAAAACAACAATACCAAGTTAAAAAAACTTATTTTTGCAAGGCACTATTTTAACGGGTATCGCGTAAAAAAATTTGATGAATAGAGATAAAACCTTCACCTATACGAGCTGAAAATCAATAAATATGGAGCGTCTTTATCGACTATTGGAGCCATTGGTCAAATGGCAAAATATCTTAATTGGGGTAATCTTCATTATCCTTATCAATGCAGTCTTTTTCCCACAGTCAGATAGGAAAAGAAAAAGTGTTGCTCCTGAGGCACAGCCTATTTTAGATTTGCAGTACGCCTATAGCCCGGAGGAAGCGTACTCCGCGCTGGATAGTTTTGGAGAAAACGGTAGAAATCAATACCTAAAATCAGTATTTTTGATAGATACGGCTTATCCGCTTATTTACGGGATTACCTATTCTCTTTTATTGATTTTTTTACTCAAAATAGTCTTTCCCAACAGGAAGAACCTGCACAGATGGGGGATATTGCCAATCGCTGTTTCCATTCTTGATGTTTTGGAGAACACTGGGATTGTACTTCTATTGGCTACTTATCCGGTGAGGCATGATGGCATTGCGCTTGCGACCTCCGTTTTTACGACTTTGAAATGGACATTGGCCATATTATTGATTATATTTCTCATTGTACTTTCTCTGGTTTGGATTTTGAGGAGAAAGCAGATAAGGACTTAAGTAAGTCTACTAATCCGTGAAAATCCGTTAAATCTGTGCATGTCCTGACCAGCCTGTCCTGACCGATAGCGTCAGGGCGTCAGGGTCATCCGCGTTCCCCATTCAATCATCAAAAGATCCGCCCAATAATTTCCCATAGCACTTCGGATTTTAGCTCCTTGTACTTCTCAAACTGAGCAGCGGTAAGTATTTCTTTTAATTCAATATCCTTGCGCGCAATGATTTTACTACCCAAACGATACTGGCTCCATATCCCGAGGTCGGCATCCAGTACTTTTGTTTGTATTTCCACCGCATATTTATAATTCAGGCTGTCAATAATCTCAAATTGGGAAGGGAACAGCCCGACTTTTTCTATCATCTCCTTTGTCATTCGGTCG
>JALVDO010000393.1 GCA_027008975.1 Saprospiraceae bacterium
CGACGAGTCGGGCAATGTGGAGGGCAGCGGCATCGGGCTGGCCATCGCCAAAGAAATGACTGCCCTGCTGGGCGGCAAAATCAGCGTGGAAAGCAGACTGGGAAAAGGGAGTACGTTCATGGTCGAACTGCCCATCACCAATACTGCCCCATTACAAAAAACATTTCTGGACGCCCCGCTCCAAAATCAAACAGACAACCCCTTTTCGGAAAGCAGCATCTCTGGCCTTTTGTTTGACCAGAACAAGCCCCTCGCCCTCATCGTGGAAGACAACGCCGACCTGATTTATTACCTGAAAAACTGCCTCTCGGCAAGCTATAATGTGCTAGTGGCCCGCAGCGGGGAGGAGGGTATCCAATCCGCTTTTTCCAGCATACCCGACATCATCATCAGCGATGTGATGATGCCCCGCAAAGATGGGTACGAACTTTGCGAAACCCTCAAAAGCGACCTCCGCACCAGCCATGTGCCCATTATATTACTTACCGCAAAGGCCGATGAAAAGAGCAAACTCGCCGGGCTGGAAAGGGGCGCTGATGCCTATCTGAAAAAACCTTTCAGCAAAGAAGAACTCCTGCTGCGCATGTCAAAGCTGATTGAGCTTCGCAAAAAACTGCTGGCCCACTTCGCCGACATGAACCCGCTCAAAAAGAAGCAGACTGAGGGTTTTTCGCAAGAAGACCAGTTCATGACAAACCTCCTCAACGTACTCGCTGAACACATCGGCGACACCCATTTTTCTACCCCGCAACTCTGCCAAAAAATGGCCATGAGCCGCACCCAACTCTATCGCAAGTTAAAAGCCCTCACGGGTATTTCTGTTGCGACATATATCCGCAAATACCGCTTGAATCATGCACGCCATTTGTTGGATACCACTGACATGAGAATCGCCGAAATAGCACTAAATTGTGGATTTGAAAACTTTTCGTGGTTTGCTCAGGCATTTAAGGAGGAGTTTGGAGTGGCTGCTTCGGAGCTACGGAAGTAACATACATCAATCCAGCCCGACGTTTCTGATTGCTGGTAAATAGCAATAGAAGAAGATAGTCAAGGAGATTTGACATCACGAAAGTAATTATCAAACACTTATTTGAACTATAGAACCTGCAGTACTCCGTATAAATTGAAACAATAACTAAAACATTTGGACAAATAACTAAAACAATTTATTGTTGAACGGCTCATCTTTGCGGTTAGACACAATATTATTACAATCATGATTATGCGAATTTACTTTTCACTTTTACTCTTTTCCTTCTCTTTCTCGATACTCTCCGCACAGACGACATGGGTCGTAAACACAACGGATGATACCGATGATGGTAGTTGTGACGGCGTTCATTGCAGTCTGCGGGAGGCCATCAACGCAGCAAATGCCAGCGCAGGAACGGATACTATCCATTTCAATATTTCGGGAACTGCTCCCTTTATTATCAATCCGGTGACACCTTTACCCGATTTAACGGATGATGGAATAATTATGGACGGTACAAGCCAGCCAAATTACACTTTTGGAGATGTCGTTATCGACGGTTCCATTACTGCACCTAATGACCATGGTCTAAATCTTGCTGCCAATGATATTGAAATTTACGGCTTAAAAATTCTCAATTTTGATACGAGTAATAATGCCGGAATCCGTATAGCAGGTAATATACCCGTTTCTAATATAATAATTGGTGCCCCCGGAAAAGGCAATATCATAGGAGGTTGTCATCATGGAATCTACCTCGGATTGCCTAATAATGATTGCAGTGATATCACCATCCAATCCAATTATGTAGGGGTTGATCCAAGTAATGGCATGAGTGATATTGGCAATACACATACCGGTATTACAATTATCCAAGGGACTTGCAGTAACCTTCTAATTGGAGGAAATGCTTTGCTGGGAGAAGGAAATATCGTCGGATTTAATGGGGGAGGTGTGAGATTGCGAATAGAAAATGTACTTGTTCAGGGGAATTTCATAGGTACGGACACCTCGGGCACTTTGGATCTAGGCAATGAATACAACGGCATTTTGATGGATAATTTACCAGGTACTCCTTCTAATAATTTAGTAGGAGGAGTTGCACCGGGCTTAGGCAATGTACTGGCATTTAACTCTAGAGGAATTTTTTGTAATCCCGGTTCCGATATTTTTAATAATAGGTTTCAACGTAATAGTATGTTCTGTAATGGTGCAGGCATACTACTCGGAAATGATAGTAATAATAATATTCTTGCCCCGATAATAAATTGTGTAAGAACTAATTTAGTTGAAGGAACAGCTCAGCCAGGAGATTTGATCGAAGTTTTTATCAATGAAAATACAGGTGGCTGTCAGACGGCTTACTGTCAGGGCAAGTATTTTTTAGGAGAGACGATTACTAATGCATCGGGTGATTGGAGTCTGCCGATTAACGTAAATGTTGGAGACGAAGTAACCGCCACCGCTACAGATGCCAATAATAATACCTCTGAGTTTTCTAATTGTGCTGAAGTTTTAGAACAAATAACAGCTATCGCCGATAACCTAGGTCCTTTTTGTGAAGGAGGAACTATTTCGCTTACAGGTGCAGAAGAAAATAATACTTCAGGTCTAAATTATAGCTGGACGGGACCGAATGGTTTTACCTCCAATGAAATAAATCCTGATGATGCTACACTTCCAGGCACCTATCATTTAACCCTGACGGGAAGTAATTGCAGGTATTCCACCGACTCTACAACCGTAATTATTAATTCGGTTCTCTCAATTACCATAGGCGATGATTTGGATGAATGGCTTTGTCCCGATGATGAATTCTCCATCAACGGAAATGTTTATAATGCCAATAATCCCTCGGGCAGCGAAATACTTCCCGGACAAGGAGTAGATTGTGATACAATGGTGACCGTTGCGCTTCAATTTTATCCTCCAGCTATCGGCTCACTCGATACCACCATTTGCGAAAGCCAAAGTTTTGTATTCAATGGCACGACTTACGACAGCAGCAATCCGTCTGGTAGTGAATTACTCTCCGGAATGGCGGCACACGGTTGCGACAGCATCGTCAATGTGATGGTCAGTTTTTATCCCCAAGCCATCGGAACGCTGGACACCACCATTTGCGAAAGCCAAAGTTTTGTATTCAATG
>JALVDO010000394.1 GCA_027008975.1 Saprospiraceae bacterium
TTAATGGCGTTCAATTTGATAGTGTTGGCGTTCGTTATAAAGGGAACTCTACCTATAATATCAATAACTCAAAAAATCCACTCAATATCAAGTTGGATTACGTTATTAACCAGGATTATCAAGGATTTGAGACCATCAAATTATCGAATGGCAGCCATGATCCCTCCTTTGTAAGGGAAGTGTTATCTTATGAAATTGCAAGAAAATATATGGTTGCTCCTCAATCCAATTATGCCATGGTTTTTATCAACGGCCAATATCACGGATTGTACAGTAGTTCTGAGAGTATCGACGGTAATTTTGCAGAGCACCATCTCTATGCAGACAAAAAAAATACGTTGATAAAGTGCAATTCAACCGGTGGTGGTTTTGGCGGTGCATCCTCCTTGGAATACCTTGGAATGGACTCAACTCTATACTATAATTTTTATGGTATGAAATCAGATTACGGTTGGCAAAAACTCGTTGAACTAATAGATGTATTAAGTAATGCCCCAAATGATATAGAATCTCTCCTTGATATGGATAAAGCCATCTGGATGTTGGCTTTTAATAACGTTCTGGTCAATTTGGATAGCTATTCAGGACGAAGGGCCAATTATTATCTGATTGAAGATGACAATGGGATCTTCAACCCTGTTGTATGGGATATGAATGAAAGTTTGGGCGGGTTTGAACAACTGGGAATGGGCCCGCCTAATCTTGAAAGTTTAATTTCTTTACCTCCAAATTTCCATGAGGGAAGTTGGCGGTATCCATTAATAAAACTGGTATTGGAAAACGATCGATATAGACGTATGTATATCGCACATTGCCGTACGATTCTTGAAGAAAATTTCACCAATAACACCTACGAGACACGGGCATACGAACTACAAAACTTTATTGAGGATGCCTTCCTAACTGACCCAAATGCACTTTATGATTATGATTCTTTTACAGCTAATGTTGCCGAAACTGCCGGAGGAGGAATGGGCGTTCAAGGCGCTTACGGTATTACTGAATTATTTGAACCCAGGATTACCTTTTTGGAGAATACAGATGAGTACCTTGCTGCTCCCCCCGAAATAAGTTCGATAACAACCGTACCTGAAGTGGTTTTAGCAAACTCAAATATCTATATAAAGACTCAAATTCAAAATGCCACTACGGTAATTTTAAATTATCGTTACTTATCCTCTGAGGAGTTTCTTGCGGTAGAAATGCTCGATGATGGTTTACATGAAGATGGGGTAGCAGGGGATGGTATTTTTGGAGCTGAAATCAATACGATGAATGGTGATATTCAGTATTATATTTATGCGGAGAATGATTTGGCAGGTGTTTTTGCCCCAAGGAGAGCGGCTCATGAATATTTTACGATAAATTCGGTAGATAATGTAGAAGGCGTTGTTATCAATGAGTTTATGGCGGATAATGAGGCGACAATTTCGGATCAGGATGGGGATTTTGATGATTGGATAGAGTTGTATAATAATTCGGACGAAGATATATCTCTAAACGGGTATTACCTTTCGGATGATCCTCAAAATTTATTGAAATGGGCATTTCCTGATACGGTGATTGCAGCCAATGATTATTTGATTATCTGGGCGGACAAAGATGAGGAACAGAAGGGGCTTCATACAAATTTCAAACTATCAAAAAATGGTGAATATTTAGGGCTTTCAGATCCTGAAGGTTTGGTCATCAATGAGATCGAGTTCACCGAACAAACGAGCGATGCCACTACGGGGCGTTTCCCCAATGGTACAGGTAGTTTTACTACCATGTTGCCAACCTTTGGCATGGAAAATGACCTTTTATCTGCCGATGAATTCATTCCTAAAGACAATCATGTCATAAGTATTTACCCCAATCCCACATACGACCTGTTTCGGATTGAGCTTGACTCCGATGGAGAAAACTTACTTAATATCTATAATTCAATAGGAGTATTGGTCGAGTCAGTTTCTGTTGTGAAAGCAATAGAAATTGACTGTTCAAAATGGCCTTCCGGCATTTATTTTATCCAAATTGATGATCAAATTAATCGCATTGTTGTCATGGATTAATAACCTTAATGGAAAACCGTTGCTAATCTCCTACTTTTTGCTATTGAGAATCATTTCGTGAATTACCATTAAAACACAGCAGCAATTGTTATATATCCCACCTCGTAGGCAACCTTTTTTGATAAAAATTATCACGTTTACCGCAATTTATCAGTGCATTTTTCAATTTAAAGCAAGTAATCATGTGCAAAATGATGGGTAATGGAGGCTTTAATTTTACATCTAAATCGTATGAAAATGAAAAAATCATTGATTGTGTTTTTCCTTCTAAGTGTGTGTTTTTCTTATTTGAATCCCCTGAGAGGGCAAGTTGAGGCTGCCAATTACCCATTTGACACCTTATCTACTTACAAAATAGAGATGTATGACTACTCAGAGTTTATAGGGACATTCTTGTATAAAGACACCACCATTATTGCCATAAAAACAAGATCCATTCCCAAAATCGAAATGCCCATACAGAACATCAAAAAGATTACTCTTGTGGATCCCCTAAATATAAGAAAAGGAGTTTATTGGTTTCCCAACCCCAATGCTACCCGATATTTATTTGGTCCCACAGCCTTCACATTCAAAAAAGGGGAGGGATATTATCAGAACACCAATTTAGTACTTAACTCTTTTAATGTCGGGGTGACCGACAATCTTTCTATTGGAGGTGGATTCGAAATATTATCCTTACTAGAGGGTAGTGGAGTGCCTGTATTCTACCTTACGTCCAAGGTGGGAAAAAAGGTGGAGGAAAAGTTCCATCTCGGCGGTGGTCTTTTATTTGTCAGTTATCCGAAATATCTTCTTTATGTTGATAAACAAAAACGAAGAGGAGCAGGTATCTTATACGGAATAGGAACCTATGGCACCTTGGATAATAATGTTACAGGTGGAATGGGATGGGGATTTGTAAGTGGAAATTTTCAAAAAAAACCTTTCATTACACTGTCCGGTATGACTCGAGTAGCCAGAAGAATGGGATTGGTCTCAGAGAACTTGTTCTTTCCGAAGAACGATGGTTATAATTTTATAATCTCCTATGGCATTCGTTTTTTTGGAAAAAAAATGACCGTTGATCTT
>JALVDO010000395.1 GCA_027008975.1 Saprospiraceae bacterium
AATCTTGTTGCCATCCTTTTTTATTAACTTACTATTCATGATGTTTTTTCCGCCCAATATACTAATTTTTTTTACATCATGCGGCGGTCACACCCCTCAACTTTTTGTACGACAGGCTGGTTTGCAACTTTTTGTAAATCAATTTCTTGTAATTTGTGCAAATGTCAATGCTTACCTTTTGTTTACCTGTTTTGGGGTACTGTTTACCTTTTGTCAACCCTTTTTTATTTCCTTTTTTGTGCTATGAGCGTAACATTGCAAAACAGAACAATCACTCCAACCCTAACACACTGTAATATAACTTTTAGACATGAAACTTTATATTTTTTCTCTATTCCTTTTTCTTTCAAATTCTCTCTTCGCACAGGGCTGTTTGTCGGGGGGCATTACCTTTTCTTCACAGGCACAAATTGATAATTTCCCCGCTAATTATCCCGGCTGTACAACCATAATCGGGAATGTTGACATTCACGAATTTAATGCAGGAGACATCACCAATATCGATAGCCTGACACAAATACAACAAATAAACGGAAATTGCCAAATTTCGAATAATTTACAATTATCCGACTTGAGTGGCTTTAATCATCTGACGTCTGTTGGAATGACTTTTGTCATAATAAGAAACCCTCAACTTGCAGATTTGCAGGGACTGGAGGGTGTTACTTCCGTAAAAGATTTGTACATAGATCATAATGACAATATGGTCAGTTTAAGAGGGTTGGATAATCTACAAACAATAAGCGGTAGGTTGTATATTGGACGCAATCCTTTATTACCGAACCTGATAGGCTTAGATCAGTTGCAATCAGTTGGAGACTATATGTGGATTGAAAGAAACCCACAACTACTTCATCTGAGCGGATTGGATAATCTTATGAGCGTACACGATGGATTAATAATCCAAAACAATGATGCCTTAATAGATCTGGCGGGTTTGGGGTCTTTGACTTCCGTAGGGGAATTAGATGTAAGTTACAACCCAAATATCGTCAATTTAAACGGCTTGGAAAGCCTGACTAATATTGACGCTAATTTGTACATTCAGGGTAATAATAATCTACAGCAAATTACCGCACTTAGTCATTTAACTTTGGTGAGGGAATATGTAGATATCAGTTTTAATCTCCAACTCATCAGCTTAAGTGGGTTGGATAATCTTGAGAGTGTACCATTTTTTACATTACTTATAAGGGATAATGATTCACTAACAGATTTGACGGGCTTGGGATCCCTGGCTTCCATCGACTATTTATTGATAGAAAACAACCTTAATTTAATCAATGTAAATGGGCTGAGCAGCCTGAATAGTATTGACGATGCATTGATAATCCAGTCTAATAACAGTTTGCAGGAGATTAGTGGACTTGGTAATTTAACTACATTGGGACAAAGTTTAACGATTGAAAACAACCCGGCACTCACCGATATTTCAGGATTGGTAAATGGGAGCGCCCAAAATCTCACCTCTTTGAAAATAAGGGGCAACAGCAACCTCAGTAATTGTGCCATTACACCTATATGTACCTATTTATTGGCAGACCCCAGCAATGGTGCTTTTATCTCCAATAATGCCAATAATTGTAATTCACGGGCGGAAATCGAAACAGCTTGTAATGCCTTGCTTCCCCTGCAGTGGGTCAACCCCCTTTCTGTAAAAAGAGTGCGTCTGGGAGCTTTACTAAACTGGAGTGTCGCCCGGCAAATCGATAATGAAAAATTCCTGATAGAACATAGTACCGATGGAAAAAATTTCAAAACAGTCGGACAAGTATCGGGAGAGCCAAATATGGAATCCGAAAAATCATATTCTTTTTACCATCCCACGCCATCCGCTGGTATTCAGTATTACCGGGTCAGACAAATTGACAGGGATGGCTCATTTTCTTATTCTGGAACAGTTTCTCTGTTTTATCGTGAAAGAACGGAGCTAAATCCCTATCCAAATCCGGTATCCGGTACGCTTTACCTGCCCGACACCGTTTTGCCCGGAACCACTATAAGGATTTTTAACAGTACCGGACAAATGGTATTTACCAAGGTATGGAATGATACGCATGGAATAGATTTTGCCGGTTTCCCGGAGGGGATATATTGGCTTACTATGCAGGATGGTGCAACCTTTCATTACTTCCGAATAATGCACGATAGTAAATGATATTGTCTGCCTGCCTGTCTTTGTAAACTAGGGGGAAAAGAGTGTTTTAGGGTAAAAAATAGTGGAATACCTGACAGCATCGGTGGTTAAAACACGCCGTTACAATCGGCGGTTTTAACCGCCCGAAAAGATCACACTGATGATAAAGTGTTTAATAGCTAAAGCTTAAAATTTGATTTGTGCAATCGTCCAGGTTTTTGCGTCATCTTTTGTGAAATCCTGATTAATGACATAGTATAAATGCTCCGGGGTAACGGCTGCCGTTGTACTTGCGTTTATCGCTCTAGAATTGATGACTTTAGCTGATTCCCAGCCGTTGTCACTTGATAGTTCGATGAATGTATTTCCACCGGGTGTTTTTCCATTATTGGTCACACCTACGACGGTTCCTTTTGACGTTAAAACCATCCCGTCGAAGCCGCTAAAACCTTCATTTGAAAAATCAACAACTTTAGCTGTTTTTGGGGCGTTTATCGGGATTTTCACCAATCCGTAATCCGTGTAAAGCCCTTTTTCGTTCACACTGATCAATGAAACCAGCAAATAACCATCCGGATGGAAATCTAACCCATTGGCACCACCTGCAATTCCCGTTTCATTTTTCCAAAAGACACTTGTTTTGCCCGCCAAATCTACTTTATAGACAACGCCGGCATACCAGTCAGAGATATAAGCATTACCGTCACCATCGACCGCAACATCATTTGCGAAATACATATTCGCATCAGGTACCAGCGAGGAAAGGTTAATGTCCTTTTCCATGACGCCTGTTTTGAGGTTGTATATTCTCAAAGTAGCCATTCCCTTCGTCTTGGGATCCTCATCCATCAATTCCGTGTCATTGAAACAGGCCACCAAAAGGCGATTGTGTTTGTAATCTATTTGCAGACCTGCCGTTGACATTGGGTATGGCTCTCCACTGGTAAAGGGCTTATACGACCCATCGA
>JALVDO010000396.1 GCA_027008975.1 Saprospiraceae bacterium
CCTCACTAATAACTCCTCTTTGGAGTCGCTCTCGATGGAAAACTGCCCGTCATCATCCGTAAACGCCCCCTGAATAATGGCTGTATCGGCGGCGGTTGACAAAATAACATTCGCGAAAGCAAGTGGTGCTCCTTCCGAATCGCGAACGATGCCGGACACCTGCGCTTGAGAAGTATAAATAAATAATACATTCAAAATAAAACCCCAAAATATCGTTTTGATTGACTTTTTCATAATTGCATTTTTTTGTTGTAATTCGATAATGCAAATATGATACAGATATGATACGAAGGGAAGACAATTCCGGTGAATTGGGGTAAAATATCGGTGAAATGGATGTTGGTGGGAGTAACTACAAAGCCCCCCCTTTTTGCTCGTTATCCCTCCGACATTCCTCATTTTTTGATTTAAGCCGTGAGGTGGTAAGTATTTACCATAATACTAAACATTTCTGGATGCAGTACCCGACATTACCGACTCAAAACCCTGTCGATATAATAGGCTCGCCACTGCTCATTACCTCCAAGGAAAAACTGTTGATACTCGTTGAGCTCCGTTACAACATTCTTTTTGCCTTCCATTTTTTTTCCAATTTCTTTGGAAAGCGCCAATGCTTCGTCTGCACAGGGAGCAGAAGGTGAAATGGAGAGCAGAATACGGATGGCCCGCCTCATTTCGTAAACACTGCTGCTATTGACTAATATTTTTGCTTTTTGCATTTTGTTAGCACAAGACTCTTCATCCATGGCGGCAATAATTGCCTCCTGCTCCTGAATTGCTTTTTGGGCACAAGAAGACGCCGAAACCATATTTGCCAAAATAATCAAAGCCTTCCGGTATTCCTTTTTATCACGTAGTGCTGCCACTTTCGCAAAATGGTCCATACATCCATCTGCATAATTTTTCGTCAAAAAGTCCTTGATTAATGCATTAAAATCAGCTTGCGCTTGTTGATCGTTGTCAAAAGTTTCAACCAGTTTCTGCCCCAGCATAGCCGGAGTTGAAGCTGATAATTCTTTGGCAAATACAAAAGTAGTGTCCCTTTTAACTGTTTTATCTATTATCCGAATCCTCAATTCCGGTTTACCGACAGCTTTCACATCCATGCCCTCTATCAAATGAGACTTGCCCAAGTCAATGGCAGCTTGGATTACAAGCGAAGACTTGCGCTTGATATTGTAAGAATCACCTAACAGGCTTGACAAAACGCCTGATAATTGCTTAGCAGCTACGTAATTGTTTTTATGCTTGACGTTGGCAATCTTCAAAGTATGCAAAGATTCGTCAAACTGTCCGAAAACGGGCAATGAAAAGGATATTGCCAGTAAAATAATACAAAAATGCTTCATTGGATGCTAAATTATTTTAAAGTAAAAACAAGGTTATTTCCATTAATGACCCTAGAGGCGTCCAATCCTTTGGACTTGAGAAATTTTTTGAATCGGGCGCCAAATTTGGATACCCGATAGCTCCTACCCCGATCATCTTTGAGCGGAATTTTGACGAGATCGAATATCATTTTTGTATCGGTCACGCCCTGCAGATGATAATAGTTTTTAAAAGAGGCATCCTGTACCCAATCCTCAATCAAATCCGAGAGCAAATCCCCGGAATCATCCACTTCTGCGTCAAAATCGTAATCTGCATCTTCGCTCAATCCAATATTCAGGACGATGGTTCGACCATTTTCAACTATGTCATTGAATTTTTCCTGAATGGTATTCAACAGGTTATCAATTTCAGCTTCGACGGCTTTTTCTGTCAGTTTTGCAAAATTAGTAGTTTTGAATTTAGGTGAAGTTGAAACCTTATTTGCCAGCGACTCCCCCGAGAAGGCGTCGTAAGCCGTCATAATAACCGTCACACTATTCCCCGTACTGGAATGATTCTTTTTAGCCTCAACCTCGACGTAAATATCTGCTCCGGAAAGTGCAACAACATCGTCTTTGATTGATCGCTGCTGCTCATCCGTCAAAGCTCCTGTGTTATTCAACTGCTTGAGTTTTGCACGAAAGTCAATAGTGTTTACTCCTCTATCATCAAAGGCTTCTTTTACCTTTGTGATGGCTATTCGCAGGATGTCATTTCTCTCAAAATTCTGTCGGAGACTTCTTCCCTCCGGCGTAAATGGAATGGCCATAATAGTCGGCTGAATGGTAGTGGGTGCCGGCTTTTCATCTTGCGCCAAACCGGCTGTGCCGGCAGCAAGAAGCAATAACAATAATGTTAATATCTTTTTATTTATCATTTCTATCATAATACTTTTGATTTCAATTTCTTAATTATGAAACTTCGTAGCTACTTACCTTGTGAGGAAGAGGGGGAACGCGGATTGAACGAATCAGGAACACCCTCTTGGTGGAGTAAAATCGGTAAAAATCCCTAACATCCGTGTCATCCGCACCGGTACGCGCCCGCATGGGTGTTCCCCTTATTGCCAAATTACAAACATAAAGTATGAGGTGGTAAGTAGTTATGAAACTTCTAAATACCAAATTTTTTAACGATGCCTTCCTTTTGCAAATAGTTTCTCAAATTCGTCAGGTCAAATACGATTTTCTGCTTGACGAAGTGCACCTTTCCGCTAAGGTAATCATCTGCCACCTCGGAGGAGACAACAAACTCCTGAAAACCTCTATTATCGACAAAGCTACTAAAAAAACCGGGATTTTCAACCTTTGCTTTAGACTCATCAGAGATTAATGGCTTTTCCTGGTTACTCTTGGGAATGCCCTTGAAGAGCAGGTTCTCAATCGCATTTCGTTCGGCAAAGCTGACTGCTTTGTTGAGTGTTTCAGCCTGCCCCTCTGCCACAAGTGTGATGGACATCCGGTCGTGAGTACTGCAAGTCACCATTCCGGTGCGTTGATAGACCAGTTGTTGAGTAGGCGTACACGCCAAGATGTTCATCAGCATCAATGATAAAACTATTTTTCGAATCATGATGGTTAATTATTTTCAGTTATCAAATTAATCGTGCTTTATAGAATAGGTAAAAATCAACTCCTCCCCCCTTTCAATTGCATTAAACAATTCAGCCTTACCATCCGAAATCCAAAGAATTCCCAAGTTTGGGATATCCGAATTAGGTCTTATATAACCTT
>JALVDO010000397.1 GCA_027008975.1 Saprospiraceae bacterium
AAATGGGCTATAAAAAATGGAAGGGGCGTAGCCCTGACATCTATTTCATTATTGCATTCAAAAAGATATATAGGATGATATTCTTCAGTTACAAAATTTTGGCTTTACATCAAATTGAGAATTGCTGATGGTTTAGTACGGTTTTCTGTAATTATGTCTTTATTTTCGGGGACTGAAGTGGTGGATTCTAACTATCTATACACAGAACAGTAGGCTGAAAGCCTACGTCAATATCCGCATTGCGACCACAGGTCGCAGCGAGCAATTTGTTTTTTTATTATGGATGTTTTAGTGGAGATTGATGGTTATGTTGGTTACAGCTTGGTTTTTCCTGAGTCCTATTCCAACTTTTTGACAAGCTGCGTTGTTTTTTACGATAAGAAGAGAATACAAAAAGGGGGAAAATGGAATTAATAATTATTTTTTTAACCATCGGTTTATTTGTTTTCAGTACGCTTCTTACTAAATACCATCCGACCAATAGGATTAAATTAGCGGCACTAATCATCAATTCTTTCGGGATTGTTTTTTGTATGAATGCTATTTATGCTTTAGTATTTAAAACGAATCAATTTGAATGGAGTAAGTTGATTCCTGTTATTTTGGCGACTGTCATTATTTTTCGAGGGATAAAGTATTTGGTATTAAATCCTCGGTAGGCGGGGTTTAATCTGTTTGGTAAAAATTCGCGCGGTCGCCCTCCTCCTTTCTTTTTGGAAAGAGTAAGAACTTAATCTAAATACCCAAATCATGTCTTTTGCAACAAAACAATTTTTCTTTATTATAGCTTGTTTTATGAATCAACAAAATGAGTATCCGGTGACCAATGCCTATTTGGAATATGCGATAGAAGAGATTGAGTCCGTTTTGAATGATGACTATGGCATTTATCACAAAAATGTCGTTGTATTAATCGATGAAGCCCACAATGGTATCTCGGTGAGAAAGTTGGCACATTTTTCCAATATTAAAAAAATCACTGTTTACAATTATGAAGACATTAACCGACCTACTTTACAGATGGGTTGTGGTATTGATAATACATTGCTATTGCAATTCAAAAGATACAGCGGTCCCAAGGAGAGTATGATAAACCGGCCGGAGCACGCCCCCTATGATTATATCTCTTTTGCGACGAACGCGGTAGAAACAGGCTTTAATGGCATATTGATACCGGAGATAGAATTTAAGGACAATAAATTCACCTTCCATCGACCTCCAAAATCTTTATCGATATGCACGTATGAATCGTGGTGATTGCAGTGAAGATAGAAGTTATGGTATATAGATTAAAAATATGAGCAAATTAATTATCACCATTAAATTTCCGGTTGGATTTTATACAATCTCAATTGACGGAAAGTTTGTTGTTGTAACCTACTATCCTGAAAAATTAACGAACAAACCTGAAATTATGTCTATTATTGACATGGATGAGGAGCTATTTGTTAAATTTGAAGATAATAAAGTTGATCGTATTTCTAATATAAAGGATAGAAAACATAGATTCCCCTACAATCCTGTTTCACCACCTACAATTATCGGGAATGCCGATATTCTCGGATATAATTGTACAATATACGACACCCAATATGAATATAAAGAGAAGGGGCACAGTAAAAAAGGGCAACCCGTAATCAGAGTAATTTCATATTTCAGTCATGTCCCCCTTTTGAAAAAATATTTGTACAATGATAATGTAATCGGTCTTATCCCTTGGATTGGCACCAATGGCTTTAAGCATTTTGGTAAGTTCAAACTTAAATCGGAAGAAATTACCAATTCGGTTCCCTTATTGATTTTTGAGGTAATTGGCATAGAAACAAAAGATGAATTACCCACGGAAGTAAATATAGCAATAACAAAAATGAAAGACGCACTAAGAAAAAATGAGGAATGGCGAATGAACGGTGAGTAAGAAATTGAATATCCTATTTGCTTACGCAACGGACAAGTCGAACACAGATTAACGAACGCCCCATACGGGCGTGCTGATTTTAGAAATATTAAACAAAACGAAGTTTGATTTGGAAAAACGGCTGATAAATCTAAAATCTGCAATCGATGTTCCTTGTTCGGTGTTCTTCACGTTCCTTGTTCTTAAATCAAAAAAGGCATTTTTATAACAAAAATGATGTACTACTCGTAAGTAGTTACAAAAAATATACAGATGAAAAAAATATGGATATTTACGGGAATACTGCTATTCTTTTCCTGCTCAGTTTCTAAAAAAGTAAATAACGAAAGACAAACTGACTACGTGGAGGGGCTTCGAAAAGAATTTAAGATAGTATTTTTTCGAGATTGCCTTGCTTCCAAGGGAAAATACCCTTGTGAAGTTTTACGAAACGACAGAAGTACATCTTCCGATTTTAGTCTCGGCTTATACAATTACAAACTAATCGACACTTTGGTGGAAATGGTAAAGCAAGAGATTTATGCCGATAGTGTAGCATGGACTAATCAATTATGCAAAGACTGCGATGAAGAAACACTGGAAAGAATGTGGAACAATGGCATGATTGGAAAAAAAACACTGAAATTTTGCCTTGATTATTATACCAGTTCGGAGCTGGATTCCATTGCAAAAGCTAGGATATTAAAGTAAGAGTCTATTTTCAAAAGGTCGATAATTTCTTACTACCTCGTTTCTATCGGGAGGCAGGCCTTCCTAATTTGAGATTTCACATCATTAATTCAATGCGACAAAATTGTGACAAATCATGCGAATAATAAAGATCATGTTGCTTTCATTGTTATTGATAGGTTGCTATAAATCTGAAAGTAAAATTAAAGGCAAATGGTATGCTCCAAATTTTGGAATAATAATTACATCAAATAAGCATATTAAATTTTTTCCAAATAATTCTTCCCCGGAAATATGGGTTAACGACGGAAAGAAAAATACGTATAAATACAAAGGGACTTATTATAAACAATGTGAGAAGAAACGGGAATCAGATTTAATAGTAAACCTGAAATTTGTGGACTCTCAAACAATAAAATTACAAGCAAAAGATAATTGTCTATTAAGAACTCCATTTACATCTGACTTAATTCTACATAGAATTCCAGATAATATAATGCTTGATTTTAATTATT
>JALVDO010000398.1 GCA_027008975.1 Saprospiraceae bacterium
TAGTAGTATTTCACTACGACAAACCTGAAATTTTTCCATCATCATCAATGGACATATTTTCGGAAGCAGGTGTTGCGGGTAATCCCGGCATTCGCATCATCTTGCCGAGAATCGGGATGAGGAATCCGGCTCCAACGGCAAACTCAAATTCGCGGACGGTCACAGAGAAATTTCTTGGTCTGCCCAATAGTTTATCGTTATCAGAGAATGACTTTTGTGTTTTTGCCATACAAACGGGCAATTTATCCAGCCCCAATCGTTTTATTTTTCTCAAATCCGTCTGCGCCTGCTTGGTGAGTACGACCTCATCTGCTCCGTATATCTCCTTTGCAATGGTATTCATTTTCTCTTCAACGCTAGTATTCCAATCGTACAAGGGATGGAAGTTGTTTTCTCCGGAGGCGATGACATCAACCACGCCTTGCGCCAATTCTTTGGCTCCTTCTCCGCCCTGTGCCCAGGCATTGGATACAATTGCCTGCGTGTCCATTGCTGCACATTTTTCTTTGACGATAGCGACCTCTTCAGGAGTGTCACTTGGAAAGGCATTGATGGCCACAACGGGGTTTAATCCAAACTTTTTAATATTTTCAATGTGTTTTTCGAGGTTCTCGAATCCTTTACTCACCCGCTCGATGCTTGGTGTATTGTACTCCTCCTTCGGCGAACCACCGTGGTGGCGCAGGGCGCGAATGGTTGCAACCAGCACAACGGCTTTGGGTTTTAATTCACCATAAACACATTTCAAATCAAGGAATTTCTCCGCTCCCAAGTCTGCTCCAAAACCAGCCTCAGTTACGACATATTCCGATAGGGAAAGTCCCATCTTAGTCGCAATAATAGTATTGGTGCCTTGGGCAATATTGGCAAACGGACCACCGTGGATAATGGCGGGATTGCTTTCTAGCGTTTGCACCAAATTGGGCTTGATGGCATCTTTTAGTAGGATTGCCATAGCATTTTCAGCCTTCAGGTCTCTGGCAAATACCGGCTGTCTGTCATAGGTGAATCCAACCAAAATATCGCCCAGTTTCTTTTTTAGGTCGGCAAAATCCCGTGCCATACACAATATCGCCATCACCTCCGATGCCGGCGTAATATTAAAACCATCCTGTCTTGGAATACCATTGCTAATGCCCCCAAGCCCAATTGTAATATCTCTAAGCGAGCGGTCATTCATGTCCATGACGCGCTTCCACGTCACCCGTCGTGGGTCAATACCGAGATTTTTGGTCTTGGATTGTAGATTGTTGTCGAGCAATGCCGCGAGTAGGTTATTTGCCTTTTCGACGGCAGAAAAATCGCCTGTAAAGTGCAGATTAATATCTTCCATCGGGACTACCTGTGAGTGCCCACCACCGGCTGCTCCTCCCTTGATGCCAAATACGGGACCAAGAGAAGGCTCGCGCAATACGACCATTGCCTGTTTACCTATTTTATTCAAGCCGTCCACCAATCCGATGGAAACGGTTGTTTTCCCCTCTCCGGCAGGGGTTGGCGTCATGGCGGTCACCAGTATCAGGTTGTTCTTTTCGATGTTGTCCGGCGCTAAAAGTGTAAGAGGAAGTTTGGCTTTATATTTTCCATACAACTCCAAATCATCGTCGCTGATATTCAGCTTCGCGCCAATTTGCTGAATGGGCTCCATCACGTTCGCCTGTGCAATTTCTATGTCAGATAAGAATTTCTCCATTTTAAAAAATTTGATTATATTTTGTTAGGGGGCGCAAGATAGGGTATGGCAGGGAGAAATGGAAATGGAATGGGCAGGAGTTTACTTCAAAGCCTCAAAACTAACACTCGCCTTACAATTAACGGAATAAGGAGTCACATCGCCGATGTTTTGTTGTAAAATAATTTCCATTTTAAAACGGTCGGAAGTGAGTAGGTCGGTTCGTTCCTTTATACCCGGGATGAGGTCGAAAAAAGTCGATGCCGAACCATTGAGCCCATCCACCTGAAAAGCCTGATCGAAGAGTGGTTCGCACTGTAAGGAGTCTATACTGCAAATTCTAATTTCTGCTTTTTGGATAAAATAAAGAGAGCGTCCGTTGGTACTTTCGATGCGGGCGCGGATGGGTTGGATACTGCCAATTTCGTCTAGCGTGGTATTGTTCTGACTAAGAAAATTATCGATATTGGTTTTGACGGAAGGGAAAGAAAACACCAACGCCTGTGAGCCACTTATCCCCGGGGGTATCTCGAATTGTAACTCTGGGTAGGTCATGGTGAACAATACCTCTTTCTGATTTTTTCGGCAGCCGAAGGCGGCTATGATAGTGTAAAATACGAATATCGATACTGTTATTTTTTTCATTACAAAGGTCGTGTTTTAGTTTTAGAGCTTGCTGTTAAGGTTGTTTGTCTTTCGAGATTTATTGCTTTAGTAATCGGGCTACCTCCTCTTCCTCCATTCCGGCAGCTTCTGCGATATCTTTAATACTCATCTGCGTGGAGGCGAGTTTTTTTATTAAGTCGTTTTTGGCTTGCTTTTCCTTCTCTGCTTTTTGCCTTTCTTCCTCTGCCCTTTGCTGCTCCCTTTCCGCTTTTTCCCGTTCCAGCTCAATCATTCTTGCCTGCTTGTTAAATTCATTGATGACTTCATCTTCTATTTCCATATCGTCTTCTATTTTTGGTGATTGCAACGCTTTGATGAGCCTTCTGATGACGGGATGATAGCTTTCAGGGTAGTCTTTTTCATCAATAGTGAGGATATGTCTATTCGTTTCCAACTGATTAGCCTGATCAAAGATACTGAGAAATCGCTCTAATGTCGTCCGGCGATGTTCTTTTAGGTGAGGCACTTGGATGACGGTAGCATCGTGGGTCAACGCTTCGATAAAGGGATGCTTTTCGGTTAATTTTTTTCCGGTCGCCGCATCAATATAGTCTCGCTTGACGCGAATAACGGGAATGGGTTCATCTGTAAAAGCTTCTCCCAGTATATAAATTGGATAAATGGGGATTGGCTCATCATTTTGATCTACATTCTGTGGATTTTGATATTGTTTGCCGAGGTATTTTCTGAACCTAATGGTCTGATAGTAGAATTTTGCCTTTTGCAGTTCAATGATGACAACGGTCTCCTTTCCGTCCGACTC
>JALVDO010000399.1 GCA_027008975.1 Saprospiraceae bacterium
CGGTTCTTCTGCATTAATTTTTTCAACAATGGCATCTGTCACTTCAATCGCACTCATTTCGGGCTTCAAGTCATAGGTCGCTACTTTCGGTGAAGGAATCATAATTCTCGACTCCCCCTTAAAAGGCTCTTCCTGTCCTCCATTAAAAAAGAACGTAACGTGCGGATATTTTTCCGTTTCGGCGATGCGCACCTGGGTTTTACCCTGCTTTTCCAAAATCTCTCCAATGGTATTATTGAGGTTTTCTTTCTCAAAAACGACGTATAAGCCCTTGTAATGCTCTTCGTATCGCGTCATCGTCACATAGAAAAGTGGAAGCGTTTTGGTGCCGACCTCCGGCATATCCTGCTGTGTCAGCATGGTGGTCAGTTCCCTTGGGCGATCAGTCCTGTAATTGAAGAAGAAGACTGCATCGTCCTCTTTAACAAGACCGACAGGCTGCCCGCCGGAATCCACACATACAATGGGTTCTATAAATTCGTCCGTTTGTCCGGATTCATATCTTTGCTGCAATGTCGCTAAAACATCTTGGGTTGGCTCTCCTTTACCGTGTACCAGCAGGTCGTAGGCTTTTTTGACACGATCCCATCTTTTGTCCCTATCCATCGCAAAATACCGCCCGATAACCGTGGCAATTTTTGCCGTAGCAGGCAAATCATCCATTACTTCCTTCAAAAACCCAACACCACTTTTAGGATCGGTATCCCGCCCATCGAGAAAGGCGTGTACGAAAATCTGCTGCACCCCTGCATCGTTCAAAATATGAACAATCGCTTTGAGGTGCTCAATATGAGAGTGAACACCTCCATCGGAAACCAGTCCCATCAGATGTACCGGTTTTTGGTGCTCTTTTGCATACTTAATCAACGCTTGAATGGTAGGATTTTTAGCAAGTTGCCCTGTCCGAATTGCCCGATTGATTCGCACCAATTCCTGATAGACAATCCTACCGGCTCCAATATTCATGTGTCCTACTTCGGAGTTGCCCATTTGCCCTTCGGGAAGACCGACCTGTTCTCCGTGGGTGACTAAGGTCGAGTGGGGATACTTCCGGTATAAGCTATCCACAAACGGGGTGTCCGCCTGTGCGATGGCGCTAACCTCCGGGTCGGGTCCTTCTCCCCAGCCATCCAAAACGACCAATAAAACGCGCTTTTTTTTCATCGGAATGTTGCTTTTAACAATAATGAACGTCAAAAGTAAAAGATATTTGGAGATAAAAGTTTACTTTGGCAAGGAATTATTACTAAATTGCGTTTATTCCTTATTAATTTTCACGTAGGAGCATCTATGTAAGCAAAAAATAAAAAAAATGACTAATCAATTCAATTTTAAGATACTAGGTCTCTTATTGATGGGGCTGATGTTATTGACAACCGATTGTGCCAAAAATCCCGTGACGGGAAGACGAGACTTCGTACTGATGTCCGAAAAGCAGGAAATTGCATTGGGCAAACAATCAGATCCGAGTATTGTTGCAAGTTTTGGGCTTTATCAAAATGATCAAATTCAAAAATTTATTCAGGAAAAAGGGAAGGCCATGGCGGCAGTTTCGCATCGCCCTAATCTGGATTACCACTTTAAGGTATTGGACTCTCCCGTGGTCAACGCCTTTGCGCTACCCGGAGGATATGTTTATTTCACCCGGGGAATACTCGCACACTTTAATAACGAGGCGCAGTTCGCTGGTGTTTTGGGGCACGAAACGGGGCACGTTACCGCTCGGCACGGCGTCAAGCAACAAAGCAAGCAGGTACTTGGACAATTGGGGCTGATGGTCGGTATTATCGCCTCAAAGGATTTTAGAAAATATGCCGATGTTGCTTCGCAGGGATTAGGACTTTTATTTCTGAAGTTTAGTAGGAATGATGAAACACAGGCAGATAAGCTTGGCGTGGAATACTCGACCAAAATCGGATATGATGCAAGAGAAATGGCAGATTTTTTCCAGACCTTAGGACGCCTCGGAGGAGGTGCCGCCAACAGAATTCCGACCTTCCTATCCACCCACCCCGACCCCGCCGACCGCTACAATAAAACAAAAAGGCTCGCACGTGAATGGCAGCAAAAAGTGAGCGGCAAAAAATTCAAAGTAAACCGCAACCAATACCTGCACATGATTGACGGGTTGGTCTATGGCGAAGACCCAAGGCAGGGCTTCGTTGAAAACAACAATTTTTATCATCCTGAATTAAAATTTTGGTTTCCGGTACCACAGGGATGGCAAACACAAAACAGCCCGCAATCCTTCCAAATGGCACCTAAGGATGGTAAAGCACTAATGATGTTGACACTTGCTCAGGGCAAAACCCTAAGCGAAGCTGCCAGCGAGACGCTTAAACAGTTTGGCATGACGCAAGTCAGTAGAAAAAACACCAAAGTCAATGGATTCCCCGCCATGGAGTTGATAGCAGAGAAAGTTCCTACCGCAGAAGAGCAACAACAGGCGCAGCAAGCCGGGCAAAAGGCGAAGGCCGTTAGTTCTATTTCGTATTTCATCCAGTACAATGGCATGATTTATAACATCACCGGATTGACTTATAAGGAAACCTTTAGCCGGTATAAATCACAGTTCTTAAATACCATGACGCGATTTGATAAGCTGACAGATCAGGACAAACTCAATAGACAGCCCGAACGTATCAAGATTGTGACCCTCACTAAATCAGGGACGCTTAAAGATGCCTTGCGCCAGTTTAAAGTGCCAAGCAAACGATTTGAAGAATTTGCCATATTGAATGGTATGGAATTGACTTCACCCGTCTCAAAGGGTATGTTGATTAAGGTTATTGGGGAATAGTGGTAATTGGCACGGATTTTTTTTAATCCGTGCCAATTATCTTTTAGTAGACCTCCTGTTCGGTGCGACGTATCGAAAATATACTATACCAACCCGCTTTTTTTGTCACCTCATTTACATCATCGTTTTTTTCGTTTGCAATTCCAAACTTTTGGTTGCTAATTTGCCATAGGAACAGAGGCACCTTTGATGTTTTTCAAATGATACATTCTTTTTGCCTTTTTTGAAACTTTTGGTACCCATTCGTTACACTTTAACATTAAAACAAATGAAAAAAATTAGTGTAATAACTACAGTTT
>JALVDO010000400.1 GCA_027008975.1 Saprospiraceae bacterium
TATACTTTAAGCGAGATAAATAACCGATTTTGCAAAATGTACATTTTATCGATTAGCGCTTCGCTGTCTTTTCTGGGCGGTTGAAACCGCCACTACTAAAAAACGACAAAATGAAATGCACCCGTATTGAGAACTTACAATTATCTTGACTAAATAAACGAGCATTGTTTTTATGAGAAAGCTCTGGATTAAATACATAGTATTAGCACTCCTTTAAAATTTTTATTATCTTTGTGGCTGCCTTTCGATTACGAGAAGTCTATATATATCTCACTTCTCAGTAAAAATCCAAATTGCAATAAAGTCGAACTTTGTACAATAATTGCATATCGTTATTTTTTTTCAAAAAGAAATGATGATTAAATTAATTTTACAAAATGAAAAATTCAGGAAAATTCATTCTGCTAATCGGAATCATCGCCGTATCCTTTTTAATCATTTCCACCCGACCGCTACTATTTAGTAGTGAGGCGGCTCCTTACAATAAAATAAGCGATATTTGGCTTTTGACTCATTTCCCTTTGCCAACGGGATATAGCAATTATTTTGCAGCCTCCGGCGAATGCGAAGTTTGTCACGGGCATGATACCGCACATATTGCCAGTGTCGATATACTTGGAAATGACATTAATCTGGTAGATGACTGGCGGTCTTCCATGATGGCCAATGCCGCTAGAGACCCTTTTTGGCAGGCAAAAGTCAGTCATGAGGTCAGTGTACATCCCGAAGGGAAAGAAGAACTCGAAAGCGTCTGCACCACCTGTCATGCACCCTTAGCTCGGTACGAAGCAGCTTTTGAAGGGCAAACCCATTACTCAATGGATGAAATGCGTGCTGACTCCCTCGGCATGGATGGCGTATCCTGTATGGCATGCCACAAGCAAACTGATGAGCGACTGGGATTAGATCACTCCGGAACGCTCCACCTCACACAGGCGTACGCCGTCTTCGGACCGTTCCAAAGCCCGCTCAACAGCCCGATGGCACAAGAGACCGGCTACAGTCCTTTCTATGCACCTCATATTTCAGACGCCGGGATTTGTGCCGGCTGCCATAGCCTTATCACCCCTACCGTTGACTTGGAGGGTGAACCAACAGACGGCACCTTTGTAGAGCAGGCAACCTATAAAGAATGGCAAAACAGTGCCTATGAAGACGTCCAATCCTGCCAGGACTGCCATATGCCCAAAATTGAAAAAGGCACGGTATTTCTAGCAGCGGGATATGAGACGGAACCGCGTGCCGGATTTTCAAAACATGAATTCGTAGGAGCCAATACCTTTATGCTTCAACTATTAAGAGACAATATTGACACCCTTGGACTGACAGCGAGTGAGGAGCAGTTCGATGAGTCTATTGCCAAGTCCAACAATATGCTTCGCAATAAATCCATCCAACTGGAAGTCGAATCACTTGATAGGACAATTGATACCGCCATTGTCAAAGTCCACATAAAGAATATCGCCGGGCACAAATTCCCTTCCGGTTACCCTTCCCGCAGGGCATTTATACAGCTTACTGCAAAAACAGCAGAAGGCGCAATTGTATTCCAGTCAGGTGCATGGGATGACACCTACGAAGTCTTGGGACAGGATCCTTTTTACGAGCCACATTACGATACCATCCGCGCAGAAGATCAAGTACAAATATACGAGATGGTCGTTGCCAATGTAGCCGGAGACCGGACGACTGTGCTAGAGCAAATGGCGTATTCGCTCAAGGATAATCGCTTGACACCGGTAGGCTTTACAACTTCGCACGCCGTCTATGATACGGTCGCTATCGTAGGAAAGGCATTTGACGATGCCAACTTCAATAAAGAAGAAGACGGAACGGAAGGAACAGGCTCAGATGATATCTTTTATCACATCCCCCTCAACGGAATTACGGAAGCATTGGACGTAAGCGTCCGGGTCTATTACCAGACGGCTCCTCCCAGATGGATGGAAGAACTACTCGCTGCCAATACGCCCGAAGTTGCTAAATTCAAACCTATGTTTGAGGAGGCAGACAGGAATCCTATTCTCGTAAAAGAGAAAAATATTCAACTGGATATCTTCGTCGGTGTCAACGAGCCGATGGAGCCGTCCCATAGCTGGTTAAAGGAGGAATATTTCAATCCAATTGAGAAAAAACTTGGGGTCTTTTCCTCCCTTCCAATCGATATTGACATCTTTAATCCCGAGGGAAAATCCATCCGCCACAGCCATGCAGAAAGAGGACTTATTGAGGTGGACCTATCTCAATTAAATGGAATCTACTTTATCCGATTTTCATCGAATGAAGGTCATATTTATACTAAAAAAATACTGTTATAAACATTTTAAATTTTATAAAAATGAAAAAAATCTACTCAATTTCATTGTTGCTTTTCTTATTTTCCGCAACAACCTGGAGTCAGGAAGTCTCCTTCACTCCTGATTACAGCACCTTACAGGAGGGATCTTATGAAGACTGTGTGGTTGATATGAACGGCGATTTTCTCGATGACATCGTCCGGGTGATGGATGATGGCATTAAAATTTACTATCAAAGCCCGGAAGGCGGATTCACGACCAAAAAATTCACCATGACATTACACAACTATCCTTCATGGAGTATATGCGCGGGTGACCTAAATGGAGATGGCTTCAACGACTTGCTCTTTGGAAGTGGTAGTCAAGTGTCCTTTATTTTTTCACAAAATGGTGGGACAAGCTATACCGAAGAGGTGATGCCGGAGTATATTTTCTCACAACGCTCCAGTATGGCAGACATTGATAATGACGGGGACCTGGATGCCTTCGTCTGCCACGATGTTGACCAAAGCCACCCCTACCGCAATGATGGAACCGGACACATGGTACTGGATCAATCCTTGATTGAAACCGCAGATTTGGCTGGTAATTATGCCGTCCTTTGGGTCGATTATGACAACGATTGGGACACCGACCTCTACATCACTAAGTGCCGACAGGGATCTACCTCCGGAGACATTGAGCGTACCAACCTGATGTACCGAAACAATGGAGATGGCACCTACACCGAAGTCGGTGCAGAAATCAATATGAATGACAACGCACAAAGCTGGACGACGGTCTTTGAAGACTTCGACAACGATGGTGATTTTGATGCCTTTATCGTCAACCACGACTTTGCCAATCGCTTTATGTTGAACGACGGCACCGGTCACTTCACCGACATTATTGAAAGCACCGGAATCAACCCTTACGATCTTGGCGCATGGGAGAATGCCTCTGCCGACTTCAATAACGACGGTTATATGGACATCCTTTCGGAAATGAGCAAAGAATTATATATCAACAATGGCGATTTGACATTTACGCCATATGATTTACCGGTCAGAAGCGGAGGATTTGGAGATTTAAACAACGACGGCTACGTTGATATAGTCTCAGGCAACGCCATTTATTACAACAACGGCAGCGGCAATAACTGGATAAAGATAAACACCACCGGACTGCTTAGTAATCCCAACGGGATTGGTGCCAATGTGGCCATTTACGGAAGCTGGGGAAAGCAAATGAAGGAGGTACGATCTACCCAAAGCTTCAGCCCCATGAGTTCCATAAGCACTTATTTTGGTATCGGAGATGCCACTGCCATTGATTCGATTGTCATCAAATGGCCTTCTCACCTCAAAACTGTCATCCCCAATCCTAGCATCAATACTTCGCTTGATGTCATCGAGGGAGAATGTATCTTGGAGCAAACAGCCATTCAAATAGAGGGAGCACCTGAAATATGTGAAGGCTCAACCGTCACATTAACTGCACCCGATGGCTTTGCCTCCTATAGCTGGAGCAATGGTATGACGTCCCAAAGCATAGAAGTTGGGGTACCCGGAATCTACAGCGTTGTATCTAAGGACAGCATGGAGTGTGTTTCTGCATCAAACAGGGTAACGGTCTCTTATATCGTTGACCCAACACCTGTTGTGGAAGTAATAGGTAAAGACAAATTCTGTGAAGGAGAAAGTGTCACGCTAGAGCTGGTGGAGGGCACCAATCCGGTATGGTCCAATGGAATGACCGGCAACAGCATAGAAGTGACAGAGACCGGTACTTATACCGTCAATGTCGATGCAGTATGTTTTGAAGAAGGCATTGCTTCCGAACCCATCGAAATAACAGTTTTAGACGCACCGCTACCGGGCGATTTAACCATTGACTTCTCCGGTGCAATGAATGAGACTGCAACCATCTCCGTCACCGGTGACTCCATCAACTGGTACAATGACTTCGACCTGACCAACCTCGTTGGCACCGGAACCAACTGGATGACACCACCCATCACTGAAGACACTTATTTCTTCGGCACCAACACAACCATTTACTCTGGCGAATACCAGCAAGGCGGAAAGCCCGACATCTCGGGCCCTGGAGGACTACCTAGTACTTATGCATACTCATTATTTGATGTTTGGGAGCCATTTTCACTAAAAAGTGTAGATGTATTTGTTCCGCAGGAAGCACCCGAAGGGGAGCGACACATTCAGTTGATGACTAATGAGAATCAAATTCTGGAAGAATTGGCCGTTGATTTGGTTCACGGTCTTAATACCATTGACCTTAACTGGCAAATACCTGTTGGGACAAACCTTTCTCTACGGTGCCCGGAAAACGACCTTTTCAGAAGTCAGGGCAACCTTAACTACCCTTACCCCATCGGTGATTTTGGTGAGATTACAACCTCAATCTACGGTACCGATTACTATTATTTCTTTTATAACTGGGTCGTAAGAGGGGAGCCGGTTGCCTGTGTCTCCAGTCCGCTCGAAGTACAAATCACCCTCGTCAATGTAAATGAAATACCGGAGTTAAACAGTTTTAGCATCGCTCCCAATCCGGCGACCACCAACATCAATGCCGAATGGCAAGCCAATGAAACCGGAATGCTGGAATTACGGCTATACAATTCGGAAGGGAAGTTGGTCAGTCAATTCTCCGATGTTCAAATAGTACCCGGAATCAACAAAAAGGCGATTGACATCAGCCGGTTGCCGAAGGGATTTTATGTCCTGAAGGTACTTATGAATGGGCATCAGGCGAGTGCACAGGTGGTTATTGAATAGTTTGATTTTATTTTCAATACCGTGATTTTCAAATCACGGTATTGAAAATAAAAAAATTGACTTTATGCTCAAAACCCCATATCTTTACCTCCGGAAAGACACCTATTGATTATCAACAACCTATTTATTTAACCCGTCTTTCCATGAAAATATCATCCCATGATTAAATTAAATTTTGCTCAAGGCGCAGGCCTTGCAGCGACACTTTTCGCGTTTTTTTCTTTTTTTTCCATTGATTTATCTTATGCGCAGGACACCAACCCTCCGGTTATTTCCTGTCCGGAAGGCAGTCCGCTTACTTATTCAGTAATGCTCTTTGATTGTACTACATCTTTCTCTTTCACAATACCAGATCCTGTGATAGAAGATGACTCAACAAGCTTTGAAGTAGCGATTTCGATTATCGACACGATACTCGTTCCGCAGGGGTGCTTTGGCGATCCCGGAAGGTGGGTAGAAGTGACAATAGAAAACGACCTAAATCCGGGAGATCATATACCCGGCCTCGAACGGGGCACCTATTCCTTTCGATACATGGCGATAGATGAGAACAACGATACGATTACCGTTTTAGATTGTCCCTTTCAGGTGGTAGATTCCATTCCGCCTACCGCCGCTTGTGATGACCAGTTCACCATACATAACCTAAATAATGAAACGGGAATAACAATCTATCCGGAAGAAATAGATGAGGGTAGTAATGACAACTGTAGTGAGGTCAGTCTTGAAATAAGACTTGCCGGAGGCACATGGGGACCTTCCCTGTATCTCGATTATGATTGTGATAATATTGGAGATACCATCACCATCGAATTGCGCGCAGGAGATGATGCCAATTGGGACGGCACACCGGGAGGCGAAGGAGATCTTTTCAGAGTCTGCTATTTTGATGTAGAACTCGAAGACTTAACACCCCCTTCTTGTGTCGCTCCGGCAGACATTAGCACGACCTGTGGCATCGTCAACGCACTTGGCATCGACTGGAATAATACCGAACAACTCAATGAAATATACGGGCTACCAACCGCATTGGACAACTGCTCCGCTACTGCCGTGCAGACAGATGTCATTATCAACACCACCGATTGTGGCTGGGGAACCGTTATCCGGAGGTTTTCTGCCACCGATGCAAGTGGGCTGACTTCCACCAATTTGTGCGAACAGAAAATTTCCATTTTCCAAGGACTGACAGCTGAGGTGAGTGGTGAAGACACCTTTTGTAGCGACACTATAAATCATCAGGCTGGCGTACCTATTATTTTCAACGTACACAATACCTGTGGGACCGATTCCATTGCTGTCAATGGAAGTTATGATTTGAATGCAGATGGCACGCTCGATGGGGATGCAAGCATCACTTTTTTGTACAGTATTCAAAATACCTTTACCTATGCAATTGGTGGTCATTTTCCGGAAGGAAACCACCTTTACCACCTGTTGATAGAAAATACCTGTAACGATTATATCACGGTTGACATACCATTTGCGGTCATTGATTGTCGGAATGCCATTTCCATATCGGGAAAAGTCACAACAGAGACAGGGACGACCATCGAAGGCTGCCCTATTTTCATTCCGGAAGGAACACCTACAGTCGGCCTCACGTCAGCCACGGGTGAATATTCGTTTTTTCTAACGGATCCGAATATTGAAAGCTACACCCTCTCGCCCAATTGGGATGTTTACCCCAACCTTTCTGTCAGCACTGCGGACATCGGACTAATAGCCAAACACATTCTCGGCAAAGTCCCCCTCAACTCCCCCTACAAAAGAATCGCCGCTGATGTCAACCGCTCCGGTTCCATTACCGTTCAGGACATCATTGCACTGCGGCAGTTTATTCTTGGCAATTCCAATCATTTTCCGAATAACAACTTTTGGCGATTCGTCGATGCCGGATATGTTTTTCAGAATACAAATCCGTTCTTAGAGCCATTTCCGGAAGTAATAACGCTACAGCCACCCGGCGAATTTACATCCGTTGATTTCATCGGAATCCCAATCGGCGACGTCAATCAATCGGCCGTTGTAAACGGCGTCCCAATGGAAGATGACCGCTACGGAGGCACCTTTACCATTACGACCAAAAAGCAACTACTCCGGGCAGGCAACAGCTATAAAATCGACTTTTTTGCCAATGATTTGGTAACAATCGACGGGTTTCAATTTACCCTGAATTTCAATCAATCTGCATTGGAATACAACGGCATTAAATACGGCATTGCGCAGGCTGAAAATTTTGGTCTAAATCATCTCAATCAGGGCATCATTACCACCAGTTGGAATCCCTTTCGGGAAAAAATCAGTCGCGGACGCTTATTTTCGCTCGTTGTCAATGCCAAAAAAGATGCCCGACTGAGCGATTTGATTCAGATCACTTCCCGCATCACACGTGCCGAGGCATACAGGAATCAGGGCATTGAAAACGTCGTGCTGGACTTCACGCCGGCCTCCTCAACATTCCGACTTTTGCCAAATGTACCCAATCCCTTTGCAGAAGCTACCCGCATCCGGTATGTCTTGCCAGCAAAAGAAAGCATTACGATTACGCTGCGCGATATTTCCGGCAGAACTCTGGGTGTATTCCGGCAAGACGGCGAAAAAGGAATAAACGAATTAAGCGTTAGTGGGAAAGACATTCCAAATACAGGCGTCATCTTCTACACCGTTTCGACCAAAAAGGACAGCAAAACCGGCAGGATGATTATGGAATAAGCCAACAGCAAAAAATCACCCGTTTGTTCCTCAAGCGGGTGATTTTTTCACCATTCATCGACAAAATAAAGCCATTAATCCATTCTATCCCTTCTACGCAAAAAATTTTCCCAAAAAAAGAAGGTATTTCTCCTGTAGTTTACTACTTTCGGGGCGAAATCACGACGTTGGACGCTCTCTAATCGTCTCCATTAAAACTTACTAATCATGAATCTATTAAAGCTATCATTGAGCGGATTATTGCTATCCCTCTTATTCACATTTTCTTCTTGTGAGAAAAATGCTAACACCCCAACAGAAGCCGGCAAAAAAGCGGAACTCAAAATTGATTACGAAAAATACACACTAGACAACGGTCTGGATGTCATTCTCCACAAGGACGATTCCGACCCCATAGTTTCGGTCGCCATCATGTTTCATGTAGGTTCTAACCGCGAGAAAGTCGGGCGGACGGGCTTTGCCCACTTCTTTGAACACATGCTCTTCCAAAATTCCGAAAATGTAGGAAAGGGTAACTTCTTCAAAATCATCGATAAAATGGGTGGACAATTCAACGGTGGCACCTGGAATGACGGCACCATCTATTTTGAGGTCGTACCCAAAGACGGACTCGAAAAAATCCTTTGGATGGAAAGCGACCGTATGGGATATATGATTAATACCGTCACCGACCCTGTCTTCCAGAACGAAAAGCAAGTTGTCAAAAACGAAAAACGCCAACGTGTGGACAACCAGCCCTACGGACACACGGATTACGTCATCGGCAAGGCACTTTATCCGCCGGAACATCCCTACAACTGGCAGGTTATCGGCAGTCTGGAAGACCTCGATGCCGCAACGCTGGATGATGTAAAAGAGTTTTACAACACTTGGTATGGCCCCAACAATGCAACTATGGTCATCGCCGGAGATATCGACTTCGACCAGACTAAAAAGTGGGTCGAAAAATACTTTGGTGAAATTCCCGCTAAGGCGGAAGTGCCCCCCATCCGCCCACAAGCCGGGGTGCTTACCGAAAACATTAACCTGATGCACGAAGACAACTTCGCACAGCTACCGGAACTGACCATCACCTGGCCAACGGTCGAAGACGGCAACCCCGATATGTACGCTTTGAGTTACCTGGGACAATTACTCTCGGAAGGTAAACGCGCACCTTTATACAAAGAAGTCGTCGAAAACCAAAAGCTCGCACCTCAGGTAGATGCCTACAACTCCGAAAGAGAACTGGCGGGCGAATTCACCATCAGCGCTCGTGCCAATGCGGATACCGACCTCGACGACGTACTCAAAGCCATCGACAAAGGGCTTGCAGACTTTGAAAAAAATGGCATTGACGACCGCGATATGGAACGCATCAAAAATAGGTTGGAGACTAATTTTTATCAGGGCATTTCCGGTATTTTATACAAATCTTTCCAACTGGCGCAAATGAACGAATTCAGGGGCAGTCCCGATGAATTGGCAAAGGAAATCAAAAAAATACTCGCCGTCAGCAAAGAGGATGTCATGCGCGTCTATAACAAATACATCAAAGATAAACCCCGCATAATGACCAGCTTCGTCCCCAAAGGAATGCCCCAATTAGCATTGGAAGGGGCTAAAAAAGCAGATGTTGTAGAGGAGCAAATCGTCAAAGGAGCAGAGCCGCTTCCCCTCCCGGAAGACAATGCTGACTTTGTAAAAACACCCTCCAAAATCGACCGCTCAAAAGCACCGGCACTCGGAAGTACACCAAGCGTCAACCCACCAAATATTTGGGACACCAAATTGGATAACGGACTCACCGTAATGGGGATTGAAAACATGGAATTGCCATTGGTCTATTTCAGCCTTCGCATCAAGGGCGGTATGCTACTCGACGACCCGAATAAAATCGGCGTCGCCAACCTCATGACAGACATCATGCAGGAAGGTACTAAAAACAAAACGCCCGAAGAATTGGAGGATGCCATCGGCCAGTTGGGTGCCAATATCTCCATGTCCACCTCTTCGGAATACATTACCATACGAGGTAATTGTCTCGCTCGAAATTACGATAAGGTCATGGCCATCTTCGAAGAAATGTTGTTGGAGCCAAGGTGGGATGAAAATGAGTTTGACAGAATCAAAAAGAGCACCGTCACTCAAATACAACAAAACAATGCCCAGCCGAACAGAATCACGGCTAAGGTCTTCAACAAAATCATGTACGGTGATAAGATACTTGGCAACTCGACCTTTGGAGACATCGCCACCGTCGAAAAAATCACCATTGATGACCTCAAGGACTTCTACGCCCGTAATTTCTCTCCTTCCATTTCCAGCTTTCAAATTGCAGGAGCCGTAACGGAAGATCAGGTACTGCAATCCCTTGCCGGAATAGCACAAAAATGGGCGGACAAAAAAGTAGAAATCCCCGTCGTGGACGGACTCAAAGCACCGGAAAAGCCCATCGTCTATTTCGTTGACATTCCCGATGCCAAACAATCCGTTATCCGGATTGGAACGCCTGCTTTCAAGGGTAATGACCCCGATTATTATGTTGCACGAGCCGTGAATGATCGGTTGGGCGGAGGCACTTCCGGCAGGCTATTCCAACAGCTGAGAGAAGAGAAGGGATATACTTACGGCGCCTACTCCTTCTTCCCAAGGAGAATCAATCAGAGCTACTTCGCTGCCAACGCCAGTGTCCGCTCCAATGTCACCTACGAATCGGCAGCCCTCTTCAACGAAATCCTTCAGGGATATAAAGACGATTATTCGCAGGAAGACCTCGACATCACTAAAAATGCCCTCATCAAGGGAAATGCCCTTGCTTTCGAGACCCTCGGCGACAAACTGGGCATACTGCAAAATATCACAACTTTTAACCTACCAAAAGATTATATCACAAGGGATGAAAAGGCATTGAAAGACCTGACACTACCCAAAGCAAAGGCATTGATTGAGCGGTACATCAATCCGGATAAAATGTTCTACCTCGTCGTAGGAGATGCCAAAACACAGATGAAGGGTTTGAAAAAACTAGGCTTCGGCGATCCGATACTACTCGATAAAAATGGCTCGCCAATGGGTGGAATGAAAAATTAGCAACTACTTACGAATGCCCATTCTTAGAGCTTGTTTGGAGCGCCTTCGTCTTGAAAATCAGCAGTTTAAGGTTTTGACTAAGAGAGAAAGTAGGAGTTTACCGAGGTAAATGACTACTTTTTCTCCAGCAATTCTCAATTTGGTTATCCGAGCCTGATTTGATACATATCGCACAGCGAAAACCTGTTGAATTCGCCATATCTTTACGTTTTAGATTACAGGGCTACGCCCCTTGTTACGAAGATTACAGGGCTACGCCCCTGATTA
>JALVDO010000401.1 GCA_027008975.1 Saprospiraceae bacterium
CAAAAAGCGAAGGCATCGCCGCTCCGGCTGTCCGGTGGATTGATGCGTAGTGGTAGGAAATACAAAGAGGAAGTGAGAGTTGTGTGTCATTTAAAAAAAAACTAATCGATAGTAATGAATATTCATCAATACATTAATGAAAAAATAGTAAAGAATTCTGGCAATATAAAAGCAGAAGAACAGTTCTTTCCAACTTACAGGAAAACTATAGAAAAGAATGAGATCATAACCCATTTTGGTCAAATCGAGCGAAAAGCATATTTTTTAATTAGTGGTATTATTGAAAGCTCAATTGAAAAAGATGGAGAAATCAGAATAATAGATTTTGTATTTCCAAATAATTTCATTTGCTCTTATACCTCATTTTTATTACAAACACCTTCTGAAATTCAGACAAAAGCCATTACAGACTGTGAAGTCGAATATTTCTTAAAAGAAGACTTAGAGCAAGCATACAAAACATCAATTGTAGCAAACCAGTTTGGTAGATATGTGACAGAGCGATTGTTTATTTCAAAATTGAAAAGGGAGAATAATTTTTTGACTAAATCGGCAAAAGAAGTTTATCAAAATCTAATAGAAGAACGTCCTGAAATTCTTCAGAAAATTCCAGTGAATAAAATTGCAAAATATTTGGGGATACATCCAGAGAGTTTAAGTAGAATAAGAGCAGAAATTACCTAACATAGGTCAAGTGTTTTGACGAATAATCTATTCATTTTTGCATTTTAAATAAACGGTAAGTAGTTACAAAAAATGCAAATAATGAGAACTGTAACAATAACAGGTGCAAATGGATTTACAGGAAGTCATATTCTGGAAAACATAGGAGACTTATCTAAAAATGAATATAATGTGATTGCATGTTGTAGGACAAAATCAAAACTTCCCGATTTTTATAATGGCAATACACTCATCGGAGACCTATTAGACGAGGATTATATTAGCAGAGTGGCTAAGAAATCCGACATTATTTGTCATACTGCTTCCTGGGCAGAAATGAATGGGAGTCTCGAAAACTCAATAAAATACTTTTTAAATCCAACTATAAATCTAATTGACTCCGCCTTGAAAAACGGAGTTAAACGCTTTGTGTTTTTATCCGCAATTACATCAAATCCTGTAGCTAGAGAGAGGCTACATACGAATAGAAAGCTAAAAGATATATGGGCGCATTACGATAGTATTTTGAAAATTGAGCAATACTTGGAGCAAATTCAAGACAAGGGAATGGAAATAATTGTTTTAAGAGTTGGTTATTTTACGGGAAAAAAATATTCCTTAGGTTTATTGCCAATACTATTACCAAGATTAAAAACACATTTAGTTCCTTGGATAGAGAAAGGAAAAACAACCTTCCCTCTTATTGATGGAAATGATGTCGGTTTAGCATTTAGATTATCAATCACTTCAAAATTAGAAGAGAATTTCAATATTATTGACATCGTAGGAAAGGAAATCCCAACAGTTAGGGAAGTATTCAACTATTTAAATGCAAAGTATAATTATCCCTTACCACACTTTTCCGTCTCGTATAAATTCGCTTACGGGTTTGCACGATTTATGCGGTTTATTCATAAGTTTTTACCAAGTGACCCATTGATTGTTCCTGCGATTGTTTTGTTGTTAGAAGAAACAAATGCAACAAATGATAAAGCAGAAAGGATTTTAAATTATAGACCAAATATCCATTGGAAAAAAAGCATTGATATTCAAATTGCAGAAATGGAAATAAGACAAGCTGCCAACATGAAAATGAATAAATGATGGACGGGGAAATGCAAATCTCAAAATTTGCACTTTTTTTTGTATATTTGTACCAAATAAAAACACCATGAGAATCCTACTTACATTTATATTTGCGCTTGGCCTTTTTTCCTCTACTACACAAGCACAAAACGCCTATTCCGATACAAGAGAAATGTCGTATTTTGCGGATGACTTTTTAAGGAAGGCACCGGAGATGTTGTCGTCTCCCAACTGGCAGGGAGATTCTCTGACGAGATTTAAATTTGAAAATTTTCTGCATTTTCTTCAAAATCCATTTGGTACTAATATAGCACCTTTTGAGGTAAGCGAAATAATCAATTTATGGGATGGTGAACAATACTTTTTCGAGTCGGATACAACGTCTTTTATTGATATAGCGGAAATAAAAATGAGTGATAACCCAAAAATGAAAAGGACAGCTAATATTGCTGCATCAACCGGATTATCATTGACCACGAGGCTCGTCGATGCCACCGCGCGCTTCCTCGTCGATCGTACCAAAAAAGAGCTGACCATCTCCTTCTTTGATAAGTTTAGAGACCAGCTTGACGAAACCCACAATGTACCATTTGCGGGGAATGCAATGGTTGATATTCGTCTCAAAACCATATTGCCAAACACCTATCTTTTATTGGATAGCCGGCAGTATTTTGATACCCCCTCAATGGGTGAAACGTGGATTACCGCCTTCAAAAAAGATATTGGAAGCCTGCCTTTTTCAATCGAAAATACCCTGAAGGTCAGTAAGAACTTTCGGAACTCGAAAACGGGACACTTCACGCTTGCGCTGTTTGATATGGTGGATAGGATTGAACAGGGCTATCACCCCTTGGAGGTTATTGAAGACTTGGGCAATGCTCACCGGCAATACAACACGCACCAAATCGACCAATACTTTGGGCTACTTGCATTGCTCGCTCTAAACAGCACCGGTATAGACTTTGAAGGTGTCAGACACTGGCTGTCAGTTGATGAGATCGATGCGATGCCGGAGCCTGCCCGAAAGTATTTCCTCGGGCTGATTTATCAACAGGGACTCCATGCCGGGCTGCTCTCCAACATTCGGCTAACAGATACTTCGACCCTGGCCGGAGCGGTTACACTCGATAATTATCCTCATTTTTTCTCCTTGGTCAAAGACCTGATGGGCGACTTGAACAAAATTGATGACCAATTGACTATTGTGAAGGATTCCCTCAAATCGAATAGCGCTGCACTTGGCGTTTACCTGACTTATACCAATGCGGTCTATACAGCCTTTGATCATTTGGTGGAAAATACATTTCAGTTAGCGGGCACAGATGCTTATTACGAGTCCGATTA
>JALVDO010000402.1 GCA_027008975.1 Saprospiraceae bacterium
TACGGCAAAATCCAAACCAATACTATCCACCTGCGCATTGATGACCTTTGGAGAAAAAACGACACTTTTTCTGTCGATTACGTAATCCGGCCCGGGTAGTGATTTTAGCTTGATAGCAGGGTCGCCTAACAGACTAAATTGTTGTAGCAGTAATTGAATGCCAAAGCCGCCAGACTGTTCATTTTTTCTCGTCTCCTTTAGCACATCACCAATACTCTCTCCGTACAAATCATTGCCGATAAGGCGATAAAATTCCTTCGCGAAAGTCTTAAGAGAACTGATATATCCCTGACCGGAAGACGCTGCAAAAGCCAAAGCCCCTTTGTCTTCATAAAAAACAAACCGCTCTCCAATCGTCTTCCCCTGAAGGTGAATATTACCCGAATAACAACCTAAAGAGATAATCAATGGCAATTTGCCATAATTAAAATAATTTTCCGGATTATCAATGTTGAAATCAAAAGTTCCCGGGGCAGAGTGCCCGAAGAATGTAATAATGGAGCTGCCCTCGTTTATCTTTTGAAAGATTAAATCGTTAGTCGTCGTCTGTACGGCATCCGTATTAGATTTGTAAAAGCTAAAGACACTTCCGCCAAATTTCGGTTGCTCGATAACGGATTGCAGTTGTTGAAGATTATTTCTCAGCAGTTGCTGCTCTCCCGTATTGCCACCTCCACCGAGGTGAATGACGTTCTTCATCCATCCCTTCGCCTCAATGCTTTGGTCAATACTGCTAATGTCGATGGCTTCATGGGTTTTGACCTTTTCCAGATAGATGCTTATTTCGTGTGGGGTCGTAACGGGTATTCTTCCGATAGATAAAATGGGCAGCGGTGCCTCGGTGGAAGAAAATAACAAATTATCCGCCCCGGGCAAACCAAAGGTCGGTACCATAAATCCATTAGCAACAGCGTTTGTAAGCTGACTTGCGGTTCTTATTTCATTAAACGAACGTCCCTTGCCCAATAGTAACACATAATGAGCGTTTGCCCAGTTTTTCTTGATGAAAAAAGCAAAATTCCGAATACTCAGCGGATGTCTGTCCACGCCATAAGCAAATTGTTGATAAAGCTGATTAATATCTACAATTAACACCTGATGGCTTCCTCCCGCAGCACTGCTCCGGTAATCAGCGTATTGCTGTACATAGTCATTACCCGCTCCGTCGTCGTATAATGCCGGGTGGCTAATGATGACATAGTCCGCATTGGTATCAGCATAATCAATAAAAGAAACCGGCGTCAAAGATTCAACCGAGTGGATGGATTCTTCTTTGCTCAAATAATAATCGATTGTATCAACCGGACTATTGGGAAGATGAAATTTCAATACGCCTCCTTCATAAATGCCGGTCAACCGTTTATAATTGGTAAGGTTGTAAAGGATTGCTTCATTTTCCATCGAGGTGAAATCCTCTATTTCCAAATATTTATCCTCCCCTCCCACAAGGGAAAAATCTACTTCATCCCTTCCTGAAAATCGAAATTCAGCGGGATAAAGCAAACGCATATAACCGATACTGTATCTGTCATTGGTCTCCCCAAACCCCCTAATCGAAATGCTCGTAGAAGCCTCAAGTGTCGAGGGCGTAAAGGTCAACTGCTTCAAATGAACCCCGGTAAAGCTCTCCTCGTAGTACATATTTCCATTTATGTCAACCTCTAATTGATGTTGATGAATGGAGTAGGTACTCACAAAACTGCTACTGATTTGTGGCGCACCAACGCCTTCCACATAATCGTCCGTATTAAAATCAATGTCCTCGTTAGCGGAATAACTCGTTCCATATCCTTCTCCCTCCTCAAAAATGGACTGCTTGATATAATTTTGATATTCGTGATAAATATTTTTTTGGTGGAATTCCTTCACCCAATCCCGCCAGTACCACTCTTCTTTTTCTGGCAAATCTGACAACGCATTAGCCTGTGTCTCATATCGTGCACCGACGCCTTCTATTGTCCATGTAAGGAAATATGCAGAAGTGTCACTTATCAGACTATAATACGGGTTGAGCATCTCCGTTTTGGGTTTATTGAAAAGGTATTTGTCCAATTCGCCTCTGTTTTTATGCCCGTAAAATTCAATATAATCATCATCTGATAGGGGAGTGTCGGTAGAGATAAATAAGGGCTCTTCTTTCCCATTGTGATACAGGCGGTAGCTCGATGGCTCTATTTGTGAAATATCAATTCCTGCGGCAGACAATACCGAGCCGCTAAGGCGATAAATCCCGTCTTCCGTCACTCCTAACTTGTAGTAGGGCTGCCCGTAATTTATCCATTCATTACCGTAAAGGGTATCCTGCCCGTTCCACATCTGTGCGTGAATGGCTGCTGTCGTCAGCAATAGAAATAATAAGGATACGAAATACTTCATTTATTGCTCATTTTATTGCGAATACCTGGGAAGTGGTGGTGGTTTTTCCTACAAAGTTAGGCTTTTTTTTACAAATTTACCCTGATATTCATCCCCATTGAATTTTTCAATGTATTTTTGGGGCTTTTTATGATTTGATAAATCAATCATTAATGTACAACACAACAATAGAAATCCTTCCTTCAATACCATCAGGTAACCCAACCGATATTCAACATATATTAAAAAAGGCAAAAGAAAGCCAAATCCTGCTTGTAGAACCTTTTCTCACCGGAACTGATACTTTAAACGACATGCTTGAACAGCATCAAAATCAAGAAGATACATCAGATTTATTCAATCAATTACGAAACAAATTCTTCCAATTAGCAAGACATTTTTCAACAAGCGACGCCTTACTCGCTGATATCAGCGACGATTTTGTGGAGATGGAATGGATACTGGATGACCCGGCTGAGGATAACAAAGCCTTCGTAAAAGACCAACTACTTACTGTTATGACCGTTATTTCGTCCCGAATTGTCTTTGGTTATTTCCACGAGGAGGATGCCACCGCTCATTGGATTGATGCCCGAGATTTATTCCTTGCAGACAATAATTATGGCAATGGCAATCTTTTGGAAGAGGAATCCAAAAAGCGTTGTCGTACAGTCCTGAAAATCATCCATTCTGATGAACGTGTGATTATTCCCGCGGGTATTGCAGCCACTACCGAA
>JALVDO010000403.1 GCA_027008975.1 Saprospiraceae bacterium
AAAACAAAATTCCTAACAAACATAAAGCAACTATTTGTTTTTGTAACTACTTACGAGTACACCATTTTTGTCCCAAAATGGACACTCGTAAGTAGTTACATTTCTTGATTTAAGAACAAGGAACACTGATTTTAGATTTCAGATTTATTAATTCGTTTTCAAAATCAAACTTTGTTTCGTTTCAAACTTCTCAAATCGCTAATCGTTAATCGTTAATCAGCTTGCCCGCCACGTAAGTGGATAGGGGTGTTCTTTTTCATGTTAATTATCCTTCAGGCATTCCTTATTTTTCGATTTAAGTCATAAAGTGGTAAGTATTTACTTATTTTTCTAACACCCCCTTCGTCACCTCTAAGCTACCATCGTTCGGAGCCGGCTGAATCTCTAAAATGTGACACATCAATTCATAGATGTTGGTATTCCGAAAAACGGGAAGGCTTACACCTTTCTTAAAAGCAGGTCCTTTGGCATAAAAAATGGCATTCATATCCTGATAGTCGGGGTCAAAACCGTGTGTTCCTTTGGATGGGTAATTAGGGTGAGAATTGAAAAAATCGTGGGTGGTCATCGTCCAGTGTAAATCGGAGATGGCAATGATGGGCTGGATGAATTTATAGTCGTTATAATGGTATTTTTCAGGTACTTCGCCTTTCTTGAAGACCTTCATATGAGGGTGGGCATCTTTGAGTGCCTGATAAACTTCCTCTAACTTACCCGGATTGGGGCGAATGGCGGCTACCGGCGAATAATCCACCATTTTTATATCACTCATGTTGATATAGTCATCGAGAAAAATAACGCTATCACGGCTCAAAGAAGTCATCCCGTGGTCGGAGACGACGATAACATTAACCTTATCCTCTAAATGTCTTTCTTCAATCCCGTCCAACAGGCTTGCCAATTGCTTATCCACCCGCTCGAGTGCGGCTATGGCTTCCGTGGAGGCAGGTCCGAATTCATGACCGGAATGATCCGGCTCATCAAAATAGAGGGATAGAAACTGCGGACGCGTCGCCTCGGGCATATCCAGCCAGGCAAGTACCTGCTCTACCCTTTTGTTATAAGGAAAATCATTATCGTATGCTTTATAATAGGTAGGTCGATAACCCCCAATCTCTGCTTCCGAGCCCGGCCAAAAAAAAGTAGCCGTCCTCAAACCCTGTCGCTCGGCTGTTACCCAAACCGGTTCGCCCTGATACCATTTGCTTTCCAGTACGGCTCCGTTCCCAAGTGTATAAGTCTCATCGTTTACATCATCATAAATCCGGTTGGCGATAATGCCGTGGTGCTCGGGGTACAAACCGGTAACAATCGTCAGGTGATTCGGAAAAGTCTTGGAGGGAAAAGATGTTTTTAAACCGTCGGCTTTCACACCCTCCGCCGCCATTTCATCCAATGCCGGAGTGGTTGCCATATTGGGGTAATCGTACCGGCAGCCGTCGAATGAAACGAGGATAAGCGTCGGTTTGAAATCCTCCTGAGGTATTTGCCGGTGGATGGAGCAGGTACTCAGTAATGTAATAATAAAGATAAAGAGTACCGGCGTAATTTTTGTGTCTCGCATAATCATATTTTTTTTCTTCGCGCAAATTAATAAGAAAAAACGAAACTAGGAAACAATGTAAACAACATCACATATTACTAGGCGAGAACCCCTTACTTTTGCCTCAAAAAAAAGATGAATCGAATAATTTTAATAACAATAGCTACCTTTGTACTCGCGTCCATTTCCTGTTCAAAAATCGACAAACTGACACAATTCGATAAGAATTATTCCTACGAGACAACCATCAAATCCATCGTCGGCATCAACCTTCCGTTTGACATACCGACACCCGTCATCAAGACCAACTTATCAGAAGATTTGGAAGTCAACAATTCCAAAAAAGACCTCATCGAAAAGGCAATTGTCAAAGCACTAAAAGTGACTATTACCAATCCCGAAGACGGCGATTTCAGCTTTCTAAACCAAATTGAGATATTCATTACTGCCAACGAATTACCCAAGGAGAAAGTCGCCTTCAAATACGATATCCCAAATGATATTGGCAAAGTGTTGGAAATGGATTTAGTCCCATCTCTGAATTTGGAAAAATACATTAAAAAAGATGAATTCACCCTCGATATTACCATCAAAACCGATAAAATCCTGCTTCATGACACCGATATCAAGATAGATGCAACCTTTGGTATTGATGCTAAGATATTGGGTATTTAGGAGTTGTTTGGTGTTATTTGAGTTATTGAGTTGTTAAGTTATTGAGTTGTTAAGTTTGTTTTGCTTTTGATTCTAATTCATCCTTTATCTCTTATCTCACACAACTCATCGCTTGTTCAATTCTAATTCCAATTCTAATTCTAATGAAAAACTGCTCCCCGATCTTCCAATCGTCAGCCTGTCTTCCGCCAGCAACGCCAAGCAGGCTCGGGGATCAGATTCTAATTCTAATTCCAATTCCAATTCTAATTCTAATTCTAATTAAAACACGTATCTTTGCTTCACAAACCATAATTTATGCTCGAATTAGCCGGAATAATTATACTCGGAATATTAGCACAATGGATAGCCTGGCGGATGAAAATCCCTGCCATCCTGCCGCTTATTATCATTGGCTTGTTTTTTGGTCCCATCTCTACCCTATTCACTGACGATGGCAGCAAATGGATTGAGCCTATTTTTCAGCAATCGAAGAGTAGAGGTCTTTTTCCCGGCAATCTTTTATTCCATTTCGTATCCCTCTCCATCAGCATTATCCTATTTGAAGGCGGGCTGACGCTGAAACTCAAGGAAATAGCCACTATTGGCAAAACCATTTCGAGGATTATTTCATTGGGGGCGGCGATTACTTTCTTTGGCGGAGCGGTTGGTGCCCATTATATCATGGGACTAAATTGGGAGATAAGCTTCTTATTCTCGGGTCTTATAATCGTTACCGGACCTACAGTAATCGCACCGATATTGCGCAATATTTCGCTCAATAAAAACGTCAGTACGGTACTAAAATGGGAGGGCATTCTCATCGACCCCATAGGAGCATTAGTCGCCGTTTTGGTATTTGATTTTATCGTT
>JALVDO010000404.1 GCA_027008975.1 Saprospiraceae bacterium
AGTGTATCGAGTCCCATGTTTCTATAAAAGCTTGTGCCTGTCGAGAGAATATTAACAATAGAGTCGTTTTTTATTTCGCCTGTATAAGCTTGGATAATCGGTAACCAACGATTATAAGTAAAAGATATAACAATTGGACGATCTGAGTAATTAGTAAATTTTGCAGTATATTTAGAAATCCCTGCATCCAAATTTATAGTTTTTACACTTTCATTCACATAAAGGTCAATCATCTTATGATTGTGGTTTTTCACACCCTTGCAACTTACAAGCAGCATTAAAGGGATAAAAAACAATGGGTTTACTCCTGTCTTTCTCATAAGGTTAATCATTAACATATTGGAAATATGCATTCCATAGAATCTACCAAAGGACGGCACGTTGCACCGAGCGGGGCGTCATCAAGTATTTATTTTAATTTCAGGCAAAAAATTAGGCAAATTATCTTCGACAACAAAAGAGTTCATCACATTGCCAATTAGAAAACAAAATGCATTATAAAGTTTTATTCTTTCGGATTTGCTTTTTATATAATCACCATAAAATTTACGCTGAAAGGTTAAAAAATCCGCAAAAGGGTATAATATATCATAACATCTTTTTAAAGCACTATTATCTATACGTATAATATTATTGTCAAAAAAATCACTCATTAGATTGAAAGCATTTAATACCGTAGAATTAAAATCTTCCTCTTGATTCAGCAATGCCTCTAGTACTGCAGGAACGTCCAAATCAAGTTCAACGTAATCATCAAGCAAAGACGAATTTAAACCCAATACCTTTGCTATGTTTACCTCATTTAGCAACTGGATCTTTCCCTTTTTTAGTAAAGGTGTATTATTTTCGCCATAAACTAACGTGTAGTAACAACAACCTTCAAATGGAATTACTCGTATAATCCAACACGGTAGAAGTACATTATTTATTTCTATCTCCATACTTTTTAAGTTTGTTGAATTCACTATTAGGTGCCGTGTGAATGTTGGCTTTTAGCCAAAAATGCAGCAAATCATAGGTTGAAAACCTAAACTTTTGTACGGTTTACGACTACAAGTCGCACCGAGCACTCCCCTTTTTAATTCTTGATAATGTCAGTACAACCAAGAGTATTCTCGTTTCATTCCCATTCTCATTCCAATTCCCATTCTCATTCCCATTCCCATTCCAATTCTAATTCTAATTCTCATTCCAATCCCCTTTACCCACACTTGGAATACCCGCACTCATGGCAGGTAAGGCAGCCCTCTCGATAGACCAGACCATCGCCACTACCACACTCCGGACACTTCTCTTTGGAAGTCGTTCCGTCGGGAATGAACTGTTTTAATGCACGGACAACACCATTTTTCCAGGTATTGATATAGTCTTGCTCGACATTCAATCCATCGACCAATTCGACGACATATTGGATGGGCATACCATGGCGGAGGACACCGGAAATAAGTTTTGCATAATTCCAATACTCCTTGTCAAAGGAGCGGGACAATCCCTGAATGGTCACTTTGTATCCCGCTTTATCTTCGAATTGGAAATCGTAGCGATTATTGCCGTTCTCCTCTTTTTCTTTAATAATTAAGCCCTTCTCGACATAGGCAGGCAAAACAAAGGTGTCCTCGGCTTTTCCGGTGAAAATCTCATAGGGCTTACCCTCGAAAAGACCAACAACGGCAAGCCAGTCCTCGCTATTGTTTTTGAAGCGAATAACGGTAGCTTCCAACTCTTTTGGTCGTTTTGGCGCAGAGCTTTCTAAGAATTGGTTGAGCTCTTTCTCTTTTTTGTCTTTGGATACCAGTACGCCTGAACGCGACCCATCGCGATAAATGGTACAGCCTTTGCACCCGACTTCCCATGCCGTTTCGTATATTTTGCGGACGAGTTCTACGGGGGTTTGCTCCGGGACGTTAACCGTGACGCTAATGGAGTGATCGACCCATTTTTGGATTCGACCTTGCATTTTGACTTTTTGCACCCAATCGACATCGTTCGCCGTAGCGAGATGGTAGGGTGATTGAGCGATAAGCTCATTTAATCGCGAATCGTCCCAAGCGCGTACTTCTTCAAGGTCGTACCCGTTGGCATTCAGCCAATCCACAAACCTATGGTGAAACACATTGTATTCCTCCCAACTATCGCCCACCTCATCGACAAAACTAACGGTCACACCCTGATCGTTGGGGTTGACCTTTTTGCGTCGTTTATAGGCAATCAGAAAGGCCGGTTCGATACCGGAGGAGGTCTGCGTCATCAGGCTCACACTTCCTGTTGGTGCAATGGTCAGCAGGGCAATATTTCGGCGCCCGTATTCGGCCATATCCGCGTACAAGTCAGCATCTGCCTTCCTAATGCGATTGACGAGCGGGTTATTTTCCTCCCGCTTGGCATCGTAAATAGGGAAAGCACCACGCTCCTTCGCCAAATCAACAGAGGAACGATAAGCAGTCAGCGCTAACATCTTGTGTACTTTCTCGGAAAAGTCAATGCCTTCCTCACTAGCGTATCGCATATTTAAAGCGGCAATCATATCCCCCTCTGCAGTAATGCCAATCCCTGTGCGCCGACCTTCTTCGCAAGTTTTTCTTATTTTTAGCCACAATTCTTTTTCCGTTCGTTTGACGCTCTCGTCTTCGGGATCTTTATTGATTTTGTCAAGTATTTTATCGATTTTCTCCAATTCCAACTCAATAATATCGTCCATCATACGTTGTGCCAAACGGACGTATTTTTTAAATTTCTCGAAATTGAATTTTGCCTTTTTTGTAAACGGATTATCGACAAAACTGTAAAGATTAATGGCCAGTAAGCGGCAACTATCGTAAGGGCATAATGGAATCTCCCCACAGGGGTTAGTTGAGATGGTTTTATACCCCAAATCCGCATAACAATCAGGTATGGACTCCTTGATAATCGTATCCCAAAACAGGACGCCCGGCTCCGCTGATTTCCAGGCGTTATAGGTTATCTTCTTCCAAATCTCTGCAGCATCAACATCCTTGGTGAAGGTAGGATTATCACTATCAATGGGGTATTGTTGAGTGAATTTTTTGCCTGCCATTGCAGCTTTCATG
>JALVDO010000405.1 GCA_027008975.1 Saprospiraceae bacterium
GCTGGTACAAAAAATAATGGAACGTTATCCCGAAACAATGGGTTTTGTCAAGTCCAGGGCTGCAACGGTCAAAAGTATTCCACAAAGAGACTGGCACTCCTTTTTGATGCAACGATTGCGTTGGGCGGGGAAGTCGGCTGCTTATACCGACTGGGTATTGCTCCTGATTCAGGTAGTTGTTTTTTTTACTTGTGTGGCGATTATCGGATTACTCGTTTTGGCTCCATTGGTCGGAATGCCATTTGTGCTACTTGGCATAGGCTTACTCCTGGTAAAAACCGTTGGGGATTACTTGCTGTTACGAAAAGCAGCGGCATTTTTTGGACAAAGCCATCTGATGCGAATTTTTCCTGCCGCAGAGCTGATTCATACCATTTACATAGCAGTTGTCGGTGGAGCATCTCTTTTTGTGAAAAAATATGAGTGGAAAGGAAGAAAGGTGCAGTAGCGTAGGGGCAAAAAAATAAGTCGCATCATCCTCCCTGGTTGATACGACTTATCTACTAATAACAAATTATAATCCCATGAACATTTCGATTCTAACAGTAGAATCGCAATATATCTTTAACTTAAATAGTTGTCAATTTTATTGGTCAAACATCCCTCCAAAACTGTTTGTGAATAGTAAGTCGATTAATCCCCATTACTCGACTTACTATCTACAAACTTTCCCATATACATATCTGAATTTTATGTGTGGTTCATTCTTTAATCAACCACTTTCTTCGTTTGACATTACAAAGATGAAGGAAGATGAAGGGCTTTACAACGACATTTTGTATTGGTTGTGAATATTTTTTTTGAAAAAAAATTTCGTAAGTTACTGATTATTAATCGTTAATTACTATATTTTGCGCTATATTTGTGAAATTTTTTTTCATTTTTTTGGTTAAAAAAAAGTTCATTTTTTTTTAAAAAGATGAATTTTTCAGTTTTTTTTCGAAAAAATGACTGTTTTTTCATGATTTTGCCCCGGTTAAGTACCTACTTGAAAGGATTCTGAAAAGCCGGATTGTTGATAAAGGAGGTATCGGTCAGAGTTTTTAGATAGGCAACCAAGTCGCGTTTTTGCTGCTCACTAAGGTGTACACCTCCCTCATTAGCAAATAACATAAGCGGGTCGATATAGGGTGAATTGATTAATCCTTCGCTATAATGATCCACTACTTCCTCCAATGTCTTGAATCGTCCGTCGTGCATGTAGGGTGCCGTGAATATGAGGTTGCGTAGGGAAGGCGTCTTGAAGTATCCTGTATCTACACCTCTTCCGGTCACACCCGCCAGCCCAATATCAGTATAAACAGAATCTAACCCGTTGTTGTGAAACAAATTGTCTGTAAATAAAGCTCCGCCATGGCAGTGGAAGCAATCCGCTTCTTCTGTATTGAATAACTCAAATCCCCGCTGCTCAGAGGGTGTAAAAAAAGCAAGGTTTTCCAATACCGCATCGTGTTTGGAATTGCCCGAAATCATCGTCCGCTCGAATTGTGCAATAGCTTTGCCGACCAGCTCTTTGGTGATTTTATCCGTACCGAATGCGGCGTAAAATTTTGCGGGATAGTCTTTGTGCAAATTGAGCCGGTCTTCGATATTTGTCCAGTCGGATTTCATTTCGAGTGGGTCTTCTACCGGGAATAGCACCTGGTGGGCAATGCTGTTAGCGCGCCCGTCCCAAAAGAACTTCTCGCCCCAAGCTAGGTTCATGACCGGCATTGCCTGTCTTTTCCCAAGTGTACCGCCGACTCCTTCGCTTCGGAAGTTGCTATCCGAAAAGCCTTCCTGTGCTTTGTGGCACCCGGCGCAGGCAAGCGTACTATCAACCGATAATATTGGGTCGTAGAACAATTCCCTGCCAAGGGCAATTCCTTCCTCTGTCAGCTCGCTTCCGGGCGGAATCTCGAATTCGGGAAACTTAAAGGGGAGGGTCAGTTCATAAGGCGTGGGATTGTAGGGCGGATAAGAAGGGGGCTTTTCTTTTCTACCACAGCCCGTCCAAAATATTCCCGCAAGGGATAATACGATAAATATTTTTAGATTTTTCATGTTTTTTGTTTTTAAAAGATTACCAATACTTTTCACTTCTCCACCACACCCGCAATGCTAAACACCGTTGCGCCATTATCTTTCAACACGAGTTGTGCCTCCTGATTCATCATTATCATCTGGCCGTATTGGACAAAGTCGTAGTCGTGAGGGTTTTGGTACCACTCCAGCAAGTCCATATTCAACTCGATTGTCCAGTTGTTGTCATCTACCTTTAAGGTCTTGGGCAAATCCAAGGCAACGGTAAAGTAATTCTTATTGTTTTGTGTAGGTCCCAGATGGGTATTGAAGTTCTTAATAACACCGGTACCGAGGGAGTCGTACCGACCTTCATACTTCATATAGTGATAACCGTGGTCGCCCGGAATAGGCCAGATCATATTTTGATTATCAACGGTATTGTCGAGCCCGCCATCGACATTTTTTTCTTCATCCAGACCAAAGGTAAAGAAGATTATGTCGTAGGAGCCTGCCGGCACACCATCAAAAGAAATATCCTCCGTATTATCCTTTTCGACATTATAGAGGTGATACATATCTGTGACGTAGTCATCCCCGTCTTTATTGTGAAAGCTAAAATCCGAGAGATAATATCTCAATCTCGATATGCTGAATGGATGTCCGGCATTGGTCTGATAATTCATCTCGTTGAGTACGAATGCCTTGTCACCGACGGTGTGTTGTAGGGTGACGGTTATTTGCCCCGGTTTAGGGTCTTTGTGGCAGCCGGCAAGGAATAGGGCTGCGAGTAAAAAAAATCCAAATGTTTTTTTCATAATTTTTGTGTTTATTTTGTTAGGTATCACGGTGGTTCTGATACTAACAAAAATACGCTATTATGTGGTCAGTTGCAAGCCCCTCGAAAAATTCCTTACCTTTGTGTTCAATTGACGATGACAAGCATGAAGAAATACAGATTTGGTAGGGCAGAACGATTGAAGAGCCGGAAGGTAATCGGCAGTCTTTTCAAGGAAGGTAAGTCCTTCGGGCAATACCCCATTCGGTTTGTCTGGATGGAGGTGCCG
>JALVDO010000406.1 GCA_027008975.1 Saprospiraceae bacterium
ATTTGCGGCGAAAGACCTTGCATTTGCGAAAAAATAGATCCGGAACCTTGTCCTAAATGTGGCAACATACCTTGCGTTTGTGATCGACCACCAAGACAAATGATAAAGGTAAAGTTGGCAGATAACAAAGTACGAGAAATTGACTCTATGGTGAAAACTTCATTTTGGAGTCCGTCGGGAAAACCGATTTCTTCAACGGAGTTTGTCCGGCAATTGTTTGGCGATTTGCCTCAATCCTTCAAAAGTGAGGAGGAGCTACGTAAAATATGGAGCTTGCCGAGTACACGAAAAAAATTGCTGACCGAGTTGAGCGAAAAAGGATACACCAATGCTCAATTAGAAGATTTGAGAAACGTAATCCATGGAGAAGACAGCGACCTTTTTGATGTATTAAGTTATGTGGCATACCACAAAGACCTCGTACCGCGATTAGACAGAGCGGAAAGAGCTAAAATTCAGTTGAACGATTACAATCCTAAACAACAGGAATTTTTGAATTTTGTATTGGAGCAATATGTAAAAGAGGGTGTCAACGAGTTAGACGATTCTAAACTTCCGGTCTTATTAGAATTGAAATACAAGGCGATAGCAGACGCAAAAAGAGAATTGGGTGCTATAAAATCAATCAGAGAAACCTTTATCGGATTTCAAGAATATTTATATCAGGAAAGAGCGATGTAGCTTTGATGTAGCAACGCCCTCACCAATAGTGAAAGGGGCTACGGCGAAAGTCTTCGGTTATTAAAGCACTAGGGAGGAGTACACTTTCGCCTGCCACACAGCAATACTCCCCCTGCCTTATCGTTACTCCATACATGAGGCAGCTTTTTATTTTTATTATCCTGTTGGGCATTTCGCCGCTTGTGGGGCAGCGTTATACTTTAAGGGTATTGGTGCCCGACCGTCCTTCCGGTTTTGTTCAGAATGAATTGCAGTATCAGCTCGGGGAGTTGGATTCCGTTCAAATTGCCAATAAGCTGGCAGGAATAATAACCACACTTCACGAAAGGGCTTATGCCGAAGCCGGATTAGACTCCCTTCTGACCAAAGACAGTACGGCGATTGCTTTTATTCATGCCGGTGAGCAGTACCAATGGGGGAGGCTGTCCGTCGGGCAGATACCGGTTGGCATGATGAACAAAATTGGCTTTTCGCAAAGGAAGTTCGCGAAGAACAACTTTTCACCAGCTACGGTACACAATTTGAGGGAGCGACTGCTCACTTACGCCGGGAATAATGGCTACCCCTTTGCCACCGTTTGGCTTGATAGTTTTAGGATAAAAAACAAGGTTGTGGATGCTCAGTTGCTGATGGATACCGGACCTTTTATTACCGTGGAAGACATCAAACTCGAGGGGGGAGAGGAGGCGCCTGTTAATGCCGGATTTCTAAGGCAATACCTCGGTATCAAGCCGGGGATGCCCTACAATCAGCAAGTCATTCTCGACTTAGTTTCCAGCATTGAGGCACTTCCGTACTTGAAGCTAAAAAAATCTCCGTTTATTACTTTTTTCGGGCATTCGGCTTTGATTCATCTCAACCTTGCACCCAAAAATGCCAGCCGGTTTGATTTTTTAATCGGCGTACTACCCAATTCTAACCCTGTGGGGAGGGAAAAACGCATCTTGCTGACAGGGAGTTTTGATATGCAATTGGTGAATCAATTGAAGCGGGGCGAATTATTGGCAGTTAAGGTAGAACAGCTTCGCCCCCTGAGCCCTCGAATGCAGATAAAGGCGGCTTTTCCTTATGTTTTTAAGACGTCTGTCGGAGCGGATTTGGATTTTAGTTTGTACAAGAGAGATACCAATTATATCGATGTAAAGTACGAGCTTGGCGCAAAATATTTACTAAGTGGGACCACCTCTTTTACCGCCTTTTACAACAGGCAATCCTCCAATCTCATCACCGTCGATACGCAACAGGTGAAGCAACTAAACCGACTGCCCGACACCCTTGATGTCAGGCGCAATTTTTACGGACTGGCATTTGAAATAGAGCGCTTGGATTATCGTTACAATCCATCGAAGGGCTGGCACTTTTACCTGAAATTCGGGGCGGGAACCCGCAAAATCAACATCAATAATCAAATCCAATCTATTGGGCTGGACCGTCTTTATGACGACCTCGTGCTTAGTTCTTTTCAATACAAGACGGAAACGGAAATAGCTACTTACCTGACACTTTTTCCCTCCTTTGTTGTGAAAAGCGCCTTTCATGGCGGCCTTATTCTCAATAAAGCGCCTATTCTTGCCAACGAGCAATACCGGATAGGCGGCAACCGGCTGTTGCGTGGCTTCGATGAGGAGTCTGTCTTTGCGACCAATTACGCAGTAGCGACGCTGGAACTTCGCTTGCTTTTGGATCGCAACTCCAATCTGTATCTGTTTACAGACCTCGCCCGTATAGACGAACGCACCAAGCGCAATCTACCTGAAGAAAACACTATTGATAAAGCCATTGGTTTTGGTGCCGGTGTTACTTTTGCCACCAAAGCCGGTCTTTTTGGTATCAGCCTCGCTTACGGAAGCAGAAAGGGTAACCCCGTTGATTTTGGTACGCCCAAGGTGCATTTGGGGTTTGTTTTTCGGTAAAGGTAATGAAGACAGATACTATGATTTCGGATACCATTCACCAAAATTCTGTCTCCATTCCTCTTCTGTCCAATTATCGGGATGTGCTTGGTCTTTGCCAGAGCTGCCTGCGACCAAATTGTTCTTAATATGGGCGACGAAATCAAGTTTCTCTTTTGCTAAATCTGCAATTTCATCAATGGAAAGCTCTGTTTTTGTGAGCATATTGAAAATAGTTACAGCACTTTTTTTGAATGCGATAATACGTCCCTGCTCAAGTCCCTGCTCAAGTCCTTCTGCACGACCTTCTGCACGACCCTCTGCACGACCCTCTGCAAGTCCTCTCGCACGTCCTTCCGCGAGTCCTTCTTCGACTGCCTGTTTGCGCAATTCTTCTTCTATAGCTTCTATTATACCCATAGTCTTAGGTTTTTTAACGATTTTAGTAATAGATTCTTCAAAGTTAATAAATTCTTCTTTATCATGC
>JALVDO010000407.1 GCA_027008975.1 Saprospiraceae bacterium
AGCCTTTGTACTTTTAACTTTAGCCTTTAGCCTTTAGCCTTTTAAATTTAGCCTTTAGCCTACTGACGAACTACGTTGTCAGCATCTTCGATTTAGCCTTTGTACTTTTAACCTTAGCCTTTAGCCTTTTAAATTTAGCCTTTAAACTTTCAGACCACTCCAGCCGTTGCCGGATGTAGCCTTTTTACAATGTATTCGTTCTTATCCAAAGCAGCCTCAATAAAGGAATGATCCGACAATATATCTACACCCGTTCTGCGAATGGCAACCGAATGCTCAAAATGGGCAGACGGCAGTCGGTCTTTAGTCACATAGGTCCATCCGTCTTTGGAGGTTTCGACGTATTTCTTCCCCATATTAATCATTGGCTCAATCGCAATGGTCAAGCCCGGTTTTATTCTCAATCCTCTACCTCTCTTGCCATAGTTAGGTACTTCGGGTGCTTCGTGCAGCTCCCTCCCAACACCGTGTCCTACCAACTCACGCACAACGCCATAGTTGTGTTTGCGTTCCGTATAATCCTGAATGGCAAAACCTATATCTCCAATTCTATTTCCCACTCTTGCCGCTTTTATTCCTTTGTAAAGGGATTCATACGTCACTCGCAACAACTTCATTACCTCTTCACTTACGTTTCCAATCGGGAAGGTATAAGCGGCATCACCATTGAAGCCATTCAAAACCACCCCGCAATCGACCGACACGATATCTCCATCTTTAAAGACTAACTCCTTATTGGGAATACCATGTACCACCTGCTCATTTGGTGAGACGCATAAAGACGCAGGAAAATTATTGTATCCTTTAAATCCGGGAACGCCTCCGTGGTCGCGAATGAACGCCTCGGCTGCATCATCGATCTCCTTCCCCGTCATTCCGGGGCGAAGCATACTACCGACTAGAGCCAAAGTCTTTGAGACAACCAAATTTGCTTGCCGCAACAACTCTATTTCTTCGTCAGTTTTATAATAAATCATTTTCTTTCTTCCCATGATGGAACCTACATATTCGTTCCGATGCCTTGTAATTTGCTACTTCTACCCTGAATCTTACCCGACTTCACCAATCCGTCATAACGACGCATCAATAAATAACTCTCAATCTGCTGTAAGGTATCCAATACTACTCCGACAAGGATAATAATAGAGGTTCCTCCGAAAAATTGTGCAAACCCTGAATTAATTCCAAAAGCACGGGCAAAAGCCGGCAAGATGGCAATCAATGCCAAAAAGACAGCCCCGGGCAATGTAATTCTACTTGTTACCGCATCGATAAAGTCTGCAGTTGCCTTCCCCGGTTTAACTCCGGGAATGAAAGCATTTTGTCTTTTAAGGTAATCGGCATAGTTGGTTGGATTGACCATCAACGCCGTGTAAATATACGTAAAAATTACAATGATAAAGAAGTAAATCGCATTGTATGGAATAGAAGTGTAATCATTCAACGACCGCATCAAATAACTCGAATTAACAGTACTGTCCGCACCGGCAAAATAACCCACCAATGCCGCTGGGATAAACATAATTGCCTGAGCAAAGATAATAGGCATCACTCCCGCCGCATTTACTTTTACCGGAATGTAATCGCGGTTTCCAGCCGCAGGCATTGCTGTTGCTCCTCTTCCGACCATTCTTTTTGGGTACTGTACCGGAATCCTACGAACACCGGTAACGATAAGTACTGTCGCTAAAATAGCAGCAAACAAAAATGCAATTTCCAAAGCAAACGATAATAGGGAACCCGCCTCCATTTTAGAGGTGAACTCGAACCCAAATACAGCAGGTAAACGCGCAATAATACCGATAGTAATCAACAAAGAGATACCGTTTCCAATTCCTTTATCTGTAATCCTTTCACCCAGCCACATAGCAAAAATCACTCCTGTGGAAAGTACAATAATATTGGACAACCAAAATACAAACTCAGGTACGGAACCATCAACAGCACCCATACCCTTTAGGTATGCCAGATAACTACCGCCTTGTACCAAAGTAATTGCTACTGTTAGCAATCTTGTAATCTGAGTCAGTTTCTTACGGCCTGATTCTCCCTCTTTTTGCTGCAGCTTCTGAAAATACGGCACGGCAAACCCCAGCAACTGGATAATGATGGACGCGGTAATATAAGGCATAATACCAAGCGCAAAAATGGCACCTTTATTAAAGGCACCTCCGGTAAACATATTAATCAACCCCAAAAGACTATTAGAATTGGCATTGCTTTTTGTTGCTGCTGCCAATATGACCGGATCAACGCCGGGTAAAACCACCCAAGAACCAAAGCGATACACAAAAATCAAACCCAGTGTAAATAGGATTCTATTTCGCAATTCTGTAATCTTCCAGATATTTTTTATAGTCTCAATAAATTTCATTGTACTTAAAAATTACATCCCCTGTGTAGGGGGGTAAAAAAATAACCCGACGATTAAATCAGGTTGACCACACCGCCCTGTGCTTCAATAGCTGCTTTGGCAGAATCAGAACAAGCGTGCAAAGTCACATCAATCTTCGTTGTCAGTTCACCGCCACCCAAGACCTTCACCTTATCGTTCTTTTTGATGATATTGTGTTTGATAAGAGCCTCTATAGTAATTTCAGAAATTTTTGCTTTTTCCGCAATAGCCTGTAAACGGTCTAAATTAATAGGCACATACTCCACGCGATTCGGACTTTTAAACCCACGCTTAGGCAAACGCTGCTGGATAGGCATTTGCCCCCCTTCAAAGTTACGCTTACGCGACCACCCTGAACGAGACTTAGCGCCTTTATGACCACGAGTAGCAGTACCTCCCTTTCCGGAGCCCTGTCCTCTTGCTATTCTCTTTCCTTTTTTGACCGAACCTTTAGCCGGCTTTAGATTATGGAGTTCCATCTTCTAATATTTTATATACTACCTTTGAATAAATCCCCGCGAGGGATTATTTTACTTCTTCAACTTTCACTAAGTGACTAACTTTAGCAATCATCCCCTGAATTTGGGGTGTTACCGTATGCACTCTCGACTGGGATATTTTCCTCAACCCGAGGGCAATCAGTGTGTCCTTTTGACGTCTTGAACGATCAATCGAACTCTTCACTTGTGTAATTTTTACCTTCTTAGTCATTTTGCTATCAATTTGTGCTAAAAAGAATTAGCCTTTAAATAATTTCTCCATCGTGATGTTGCGCTCACGAGCCACCTGATAAGGGCTTCTCAATAGCGATAGCGCATTAATAGTCGCCTTCACCACGTTGTGTGGATTAGATGACCCCTGGGATTTTGCCAACACGTTATGGATGCCGGCAATTTCCAACACTGCTCTCATGGCACCTCCGGCTATAACCCCTGTACCACTGGATGCCGGCTTGATTAACACCTTACCTGCACCATACTTTCCCTTCTGCTCATGCGGGATGGTCCCGTTAAAAATCGGAACGGTAATCATGTTTTTCTTAGCGTCGTCGGCAGCTTTGGATATTGCTTCAGAGACGTCACGGGCTTTACCCAATCCATGTCCGACCTTACCATTACCATCACCAACCACAACAATTGCTGCGAAGCTAAAAGTACGACCACCCTTGGTAACTTTTGCTACCCTGTTAAGTGTTACTAATTTTTCTTTGATTTCAGACTCTACTCCTTTAGCATCACGTCTGGAATCTCGTCTATCGTTATTTTTTGCCATTTTTATGATGTATTATGGTTTTAAAATTTCAATCCGCCTTCGCGCGCTCCGTCTGCCAATGCCTTCACTCTACCGTGATAAACATAACCCGAACGGTCAAACACAACGCTCTCAATATTATTTTCTTTTGCACGCTCGGCAAGTATTTTACCAACTTGTGCTGACTGAGCCACCTTATTGCCCGGCTCAACGCTCTTTTCTCTTGAAGAAGCCGCAACAAGTGTCACACCTGCTACATCATCAATCAATTGGCAATAGATTTCTTTATTACTTTTATAAACACTCAATCGAGGTCTTGATGCAGTACCTTTCACCTTTTTGCGAATGCGGTATCTGACTTTCTGCCTTTGTATCCTTTTCGAAGACTTCATGTCTCAAATTTATTTCCGACTTTAGTGAAGGATAAAACAACCATCCCAAAGTCCATTAAAAAATTATCAATTTGATATAATACTTTACGGTGAACCGGCTTACTTACCAACCGTTTTACCTTGCTTTCTACGCAACTCTTCTCCGACGAACTTGATACCCTTTCCTTTGTAAGGCTCCGGCTTACGGAAGGCTCTAATCTTAGCTGCGATTTGCCCCACCAATTGCTTGTCGATACTTTCAAGACGAATAACCGGTGCCTTACCTTTTGCGGTTTCAGTACTCACCTTGACTTCGTCGGGAACGACAAAATAAATAGGGTGGGAATATCCCAACGTCAATTCTAACAACTGACCTGTGTTGGAAGCACGGTATCCGACTCCGACTACTTCCATCTCTTTCACAAAACCATTAGACACCCCTTCGACCATATTGGCAATCAAAGAGCGATATAATCCGTGAAAAGAACGGTGTCTTTTAGACTCTGTCGGGCGGGTAACGGTCAATTCCCCATTCTCTATTTCGATACCTAAATCCGGATTTACCTGTTGTTGTAATTCCCCTTTAGGTCCTTTTACTTTAACTAAATTGCCCTTACTTACGGTAATCTCGACTCCTGCCGGGATTGATATGGGCGCTTTTCCTATTCTAGACATAACTACCTAATTTTTTGGAAATTCAACAATTAGTAAACAAAACAAAGCACTTCACCACCTACGTTCAGCTCACGTGCCTTTTTATCAGTCATTATCCCCTTAGAAGTAGAGATTAATGCAATACCAAGTCCGTTAATCACTCTTGGCAACTCATCAACGCTTGCGTACTTTCGCAAACCCGGCTTACTTACTCTAATCAATTTACGGATAACCGGGTCGGTAGAATTAGGAAGATACTTCAAGGCTATCTTAATAATGCCTTGTTTTCCCTTTCCGACACCGTCTTCGAATTTGTACTTTAGTATATAACCCTGATCGTATAAGATTTCGGTTATACTCTTCTTCATCTTAGAAGCGGGCATTTCCACAATTTTGTGTCCTGCCATTTGCGCATTTCTGATGCGCGTAAGATAATCAGCAATTGGATCTGTTACTGCCATTTGAATTGTTGTTCACCTGCCGGTTTTCAAAAAAGAGATTTTCTTTTTATGAACCTGACAAATTAAAAAATAAATTATTAAGCCTACCAGCTGGCTTTTGTTATTCCCGGTATCTTTCCTTGATTTGCCATCTCGCGAAACTTGACACGGCAAATACCGAACTTTCTCATATATCCTTTAGGCCGGCCAGTCAACTGGCACCTATTGTGCAGGCGGATGGGATTGGAGTTACGCGGTAACTTATCCAACTCTTCCCATCGTCCTTCTTTCTTTAATTGTTTGCGCAAGTCGGCATACTTATCTACCATTTTCTGGCGCTTAACTTCTCTTGCTATGAGTGATTTTCTAGCCATTAGTCGTTATTTTTAACTTCTTTGATTCTTAAAAGGCATTCCCATCAACTTCAACAAAGCCAAGGCTTCGGCATCCGTTTTAGCGGTTGTAACAAAGGTGATATCCATTCCTGTAATGTTACTTACCTTGTCTATGTCAATCTCCGGGAAGATGATCTGCTCGGTAATCCCCATTGAGTAATTACCCCGCCCATCAAAGCTCTTATCGTTAATACCTCTGAAGTCACGAACCCTCGGGAGTGCAACAGAAATAAGCCTTTCCATAAATTCGTACATACGGTCATGTCTCAGCGTAACGCGGGCTCCAACGACCATACCTTCTCGTAATTTAAAGTTGGAGACTGATTTTTTAGCTTTGGTAGGCACTGCCTTCTGACCGGTAATAATGGTCATTTCTTTCAATGCGTTCTCAGCTAACTTTTTGTCTTGCGTAGCTCCTCCAACGCCCTGATTGACAGAGATCTTAACCAATCGAGGCACCTCCATGACGCTTTTGTATTGGAATTGCTCCATCAAAGCCGGAATCACTTCCTCTTTATATTTTACCTTGAGTTGTGGTTGATACTTCATTACTTAATTATTTCTCCGGATTTTTTTGAATATCTTACAATCTTGCCATCTACGACTTTGCGCCCTACACGTGTTGGTTCTCCTGTTTTAGGATCGACGATCATCAAGTTAGAAAGCTGAATAGGCGCGGGCAAATCAATGATTCCCCCGGGATTATCTTGTGTTGGCTTTTGGTGCTTTTTGCGAATATTCACACCATCAACAATAGCAGTTCCCTTCTTTGGGAATACTTCCAATACTTCTCTGGTAGTATCTTTGCTCTTGTAGGCACCTGCGATAACGACGACCATATCGCCTTTTTTTATTTTCAACTTAGGTGCAAATCTATGTGTCTTTGCCATTTCTGAATATTTTACTATTGCTATGCAATTAATGCTTTATAATACCTCGGGTGCCAATGAGATAATTTTCATGTAATCTCTATCTCGAAGCTCCCTTGCAACAGGACCGAAAATACGAGTTCCCCTTGGCTCTTCAGCAGCGTTTAGTAATACAACTGCGTTATCGTCGAACCTAATATACGACCCGTCCCTACGCCTAATTTCTTTTTTGGTACGGACGACAACGGCTTTGGATACCGTTCCTTTTTTCACTCCTCCCGGAGCGGCTTTTTTGACCGTTACGACAATCATATCTCCGATGGAGGCATAACGCCGCTTCGATCCACCAAGCACGCGAATGCAAAGCACTTCTTTGGCTCCACTGTTATCCGCTACTTTTAGCCTACTTTCTTGCTGTATCATGACCTGTTAATATTTTAGTAATCTGTCAAAACAAATTCACAACTCTTGAGGCAAACAAACCGTATAAGTCGTTTAAAATGAACTACTTAATCATTCGCTTCGTTTAACAAACTATGAATTTATTATTTGCCAATGCCTTAAAACAGAATAAATTTAATCCTACGGCCACCAGAGCAAAACTACCGATGGCTGAATATAAAAACAATGAGCTTATTACTTAGCTTTTTCGAGTACTTCGACCAATCTCCAACGCTTTCGCTTACTTAGAGGACGACACTCCATTATCCGCACCTTATCGCCAATATTGCACTCGTTTTTCTCATCGTGCGCAATGAATTTCTTACTCTTTTTAACGAACTTACCATAGATGGGGTGGCGCAACTGTCTCTGAACGACGACTGCGATACTCTTGTCCATCTTATTGCTGGAAACGATTCCAACTCGCTGCTTTCTAAGCTTTCTTTCTTGTGACATTCTTATTATTTTTTACGCCTTCTAGCTCTAATTTTTGAACGTTTAGCTAACACCGCTTCGGAAGCGTCAGCCAATTCCCTTCGTCGAATTTCAGTATTCAACCGAGCAATATCCCTTCGAACTTCTCTCAATGCCATAGGATTTTCCAATCCGGTAACTGCATGATCAAACTTCAACTTTTGGTACTTCTTTTCAGTACCCTCCAATTCTGCAACCAGCTCGTCGTTGCTGTATTCCTGAAGTTCTTTAAATTTTTCTGATGCCATTGTACTATTATTATAAATAATCGACTTTCAATATTTTATGCTTGGTAATCTGTACGGACTACCACCTTTGTCAAAACGGGCAATTTTTGTGCAGCCAAACGGAACCCTTCTCTTGCTACTTCCTCTGAAACACCATCCATTTCAAACATAATTTTACCCGGTTTGATTTGAGCTACGTAATGGTCTAAGGCTCCCTTACCTTTACCCATCCGTACCTCAAGCGGCTTGGAAGTAATCGGCTTGTCGGGAAAGACCCGAATCCATACTTTTCCTTCCCTTTTCATATAACGAGTCATCGCAATACGGGCAGCCTCTATTTGTCGGCTAGTCAATCGCCCTCTGGTAACGGCTTTGAGTCCGAAAGACCCAAAATCAACGGTACTTCCTCTGTGAGCAAGCCCCTTATTTCTACCTTTTTGCTGCTTGCGATACTTTGTTCTTTTCGGCTGTAACATTTCGAAAAATTTTCTGTTTTTCTAAAAAATACTGCTCATTTTTTGGCAGTTTTTGAAAAAGTTTGGCAAAGGTACATCTATTTAAGGAAAATACCTAACCATATTATTAATTTCTTCCTCCTCTTTTTCCACCTCCACGTCTGTCATCGCGTCGTCCACCACGTCTATCGTCGCGTCGTCCGCCACCTCTTCGACCGCCTCGGTCTTTGCCTGCACCAAAACCTGCATTGAGGTTTAAGTCGCGCTTACCAAGTACTTCACCATTACAAATCCACACTTTAATACCAATCTTTCCATACACGGTCAACGCCTCCTGCAATCCGTAATCGATATCTGCTCTAAAGGTGTGTAGAGGAGTACGCCCATCTTTGTATTCTTCCGAACGTGCCATTTCCGCACCGTTCAATCGACCTGAGATACGCACTTTGATACCTTCGGCACCTGCCCTCATTGTTGCCTGAATAGCCATTTTGATGGCACGACGATAGTTAATTCTCGCCTCCAACTGCTTGGCGATAGATTCTCCAACAATATTGGCATCTAACTCGGGCTTACGGATTTCAAAAATATTAATTTGAACTTCCTTTCCTGTCAGTTGCTTGATTTCCTCCCTAATTCGATCAACTTCTTGACCTCCTTTACCGATAATAATACCGGGGCGGGAAGTGTGGATAGTAAGTGTAATTCTCTTTAGAGAACGTTCAATCACCACTCGGGAGATTCCACCTTTGTAAATACGTGCTTTAAGGTAGTTGCGGATTTTTTCATCCTCTACTACATTCTGTGCGTAATCTTTATCGGCATACCAGTTGGATTCCCACCCTCTGATGATACCTAAACGATTGCCTATTGGATTTGTCTTTTGACCCATATCAATGGTATATTCTAAGTTAGATTATTATTATTTTATATTTCTTCTGCTTCGACTAGTTCCTCGTCATCGCTGGTAGTCACCTCAAGCGGAATCTTATTCTCGACAACAATTGTCACATGACAAGTGTGCTTTCGGATTCTGTGAGCTCGACCATGCGGGGCCGGACGGAAACGCTTCAGCATCGGACCTGCATCGCAGAATGCCGTTGAGATGACTAAATCGTAATCATCGGCACTCTCTTTATGGTCTAGCTTATGCTCCCAGTTAGCTATGGCAGAAAGGACTAATTTCTTTAACCAAACTGCAGCTTCTTTCTTCGTGAATTCTAATAAATCAAGGGCATCGTCTGCCTTTTTCCCACGAATCATATCAACCACCAAGCGCATTTTCCGCGCTGACATTGGTACATTTTTTAATTTCGCTACTGCTTCCATGTCTAATTATATTCTAATACAGAAGGAATAATTCTGTGTTTGTTTATTGTTTGTAACTACTTATCGCCCTACTCTTTTCCATCTAAGAACGAGGGTGGAAGGTAGTTACTATTATTTTTTCTTACCTCCGTGGCCTCTAAAGTTACGAGTAGGAGAAAACTCTCCCAACTTGTGTCCCACCATATTTTCAGTAATGAATACCGGCACAAAAGTTTTACCGTTGTGTACCGCAATTGTCAGCCCTACCATGTCGGGAATAATCATTGAAGACCTCGACCATGTTTTGATGACTGTTTTCTTCTTGGACTCCTTAGCCCTCATTATTTTATCGACCAACTTATGGAATACGTAAGGTCCTTTTTTTACTGATCTAGCCATTTATCTATCTTTTATTTTTTGACTTTCGTTTCGAAATAATCAATTTGTTAGATGCCTTCTTCGGGTTACGCGTCTTCTGACCTTTAGCCATAATACCCGTTCTGGAGCGTGGGTGCCCTCCTGATGAGCGGCCTTCACCACCACCCATTGGGTGATCGACCGGATTCATCGCGACCCCTCTTACTCTCGACCTTCGGCCTAACCAACGCTTACGACCTGCCTTTCCAAGGACTTGTAATGAGTGGTCGGCATTGGAAGTTGTACCGATGGTTGCTTTACAGGTCAAAAGGATTCGTCGAACTTCGCCTGAAGGCAATTTAACCACGGCATATTTTCCTTCAATTCCCATCAGTGTACCGTTTGTACCTGCACTTCGAGCCAAAGCTGCACCTTTGCCCGGCGTCATTTCGATGGCGTGAATTGTCGAGCCCAATGGAATTTCGTCAAGGTACATTGAATTTCCAGGAAGGGGCTCTACACCTCTACCTGATTCGATGGTATCCCCAACCTTCAGTCCTTGCGGAGCGATGATATATCTTTTCTCACCGTCGGTATATTCAACAAGTGCAATGAATGCAGTACGGTTTGGATCGTATTCGATAGTAGAAACGACCGCCTTCATACCTTCTTTATTTCTCTTGAAATCAATCACCCGGTAGCGTCTTTTATGTCCACCACCCCGGTTTCTCATGGTCATTTTACCATCATGGTTACGTCCTCCAGTCTTTTTCAGAGGGCGAACCAAACTTTTTTCGGGCTTGTTGGTAGTAATCTCCGAATAGTCGATTCCTACTCTTTGCCTCAATCCCGGCGTTACCGGTTTGTACTTTTTAAGTGCCATTTTTATTAGATTTATCGGATACTGTCAAAAACTTTGCGGGTTTCTCACCCCTTTACTTTTCCTGACTCCGTGTTCTTTTTTAGATTTCGCCGTAAAAATCAATTTCCTCTCCTTCCGGAATCGTTACGATTGCCTTTTTGTAAGCCGAAACTTTCCCCTTAAGCAGACCCGATTTCGTCATTCTACTTTTTAATTTAGCGGGCATAATCATAGTGTTAACAGCGAGCACCTTCACATCATACATCTCTTCCACCGCTTTTTTCACCTCGGCTTTTTTTGCTTTTCGATTCACCACGAAGGAATACCTATTAAGGTTTTCAGAAAGCATCTCGGCTTTCTCGGTGATAATCGGCTTAACTAGTACTGTCTTAATCATTTTAGACTATATTTAGTCCTCTATAAAGAGGGATTTAAGCATAAATTTCTTTAATCTGTTTGACGGCTCCTTCCACCAATACCAACTTGCTAGCGTTTATAATTTCGTAAGTATTCAAATCTGCAGCAC
>JALVDO010000408.1 GCA_027008975.1 Saprospiraceae bacterium
TAGACTTGGATTACTACGTCATGCCGGAGCATCTGGAAAAGGCAAAAAAACACTTTGAGCAGGTAAAACCCATGCTTGGCTGCTATGAGCGATACTTTGGTAAATATCCGTTCTGGAAGGATGGTTATGCCCTCGTCGAGACCTCCTACCTCGGGATGGAACATCAGGGAGCCATCGCCTACGGCAACCGCTACATGAGGGGCTACCTTGGCGGTATGGTACCAAAGGATATGAACTGGGACTTCATCATTATTCACGAGAGTGGACACGAATACTTCGGGAATTGTATTAGCGTAGACGACCATGCGGAAATGTGGATTCACGAAGGGTTCACGACTTATCTCGAAGCGCTATACGTAGAGTGCATGTACGATTATGACCGTTCTATTGACTATTTGCTTTCGCAAAAAAGGATGATTATGAACCGTGTCCCCATCCTCGGACCCCGCGATGTCAATTGGGACAAGTGGGGTGATAGCGACAACTATTTCAAGGGAGCATGGGTACTACACACCTTGCGCAACACCATCAATAACGATGCAAAATGGTTCGACCTGCTGAAGCAATTTTACAAAAAACACTACCTCGGCATTGTCAATTCCAAGGATTTTATCGACTTTGTAAACGAATATACAGGACGCGATTACACGACCTTCTTCGAGCAATACCTCACTTACCCTTCCATTCCTACACTCGAATACCGCCTAAAGAAGAAGCGTAACAAAGTTGTCGTCGAGTACCGTTGGAACGCCGATGTGAAAGATTTCAAGATGCCCGTCAAAGTCGGTAGCGAAGGACATTACGTCATAATAATGCCTTCAGATGAATGGCAGATGATTACCTTACGGGGAATAAAACCAGCGGATTTCAAGGTTGCCGACGAATTGTTTTTGATTAAATCGGAGCGGCTGTACTAATAAACTCATCGGGACATTATGACCCCGTAAACTTGACTTTTACCGAAAAGAATGCTATTTTTGAAAAATAAATCATGAATAAATTTTCAAAATGAATACTCAAACAGTCGGGGAGTTAATCAGACAGCAACGATTATTACTTGGGAAGCCGATAAGAGAAGTTGCCGCACAAATAGAATTAGACCAGTCAATTCTAAGTAAAGTTGAGCGCAATAAAATGCAACTACCTGAGAGAGTCATCGCCAAACTCGCTCACGTACTTAAGATTGATTATGAAGAACTTCAAAAAAAATTTTGGAGCGAGAAAATTTATTACCAAATAAAAAATGCGGATTATGGTAGAGAAGCATTGGGAATGGCATTAAAAAGACTGGAAAAAGAACAAAAAGGTTCTACCAAAGATCTATTCAGAGCGGAAATAACTGAAAAAGTAATATCCTATTTTGAAGGGCAACCGGTAGAAAAAGTCTGGATATTTGGTTCATTTGCAAGAGGTGAAGAAAGCCGAGATAGTGATTTGGATTTATTAGTAAAATTCAAGCGACCTCATAAGATTGATTTATTCGATTATATTGGGATTAAGCAAGATTTGGAGGATATTACCGGCAGACAAGTTGACCTTGTCGAGGAGGGACAGGTACTCGAAAGGATAAAGCCAATCATCGAAAAAGAGAAAAAACTGCTTTATGAAAGCCAAGCCATCTGAAAAAGAGCGTCTGGAACACATGATTGAAGCCATTGACCGAATTTTTAAATTTCAGGACAAGTTATCATATGATGATTTTGCCACAAATGAAATGGCCCAATTTGCCATAATCAAAAATTTTGAAATCATCGGAGAGGCAGCTTACCATCTCTCTGATGAATTGAGAAACGCTAACAGTCGAATTGAATGGAGAAAAGTGATTGCCTTTCGTCATATTTTGGTACACGATTATTACAAAATAAATATGGAAATAATATGGAATGCCATTGAAAACAAACTATTGGATATGAAAATCGAACTAGAAGAGATGCTAACCTCCCAAACGAGTTAAATTTCAATCATCGTTATGAAGCGGCTACTTTTAACACTAATATTCTTCATCACCATAGGGATGCTTGTAGCACAGGATTCTTATATTGAGGAACTAAATCGCATCGTCAAAGGCGAGCAACAAAGCAAAGGGAAATTAATAGATAATGGTCCCGAAAAAAACCTAAACACCCTGAATTACGACCTAAACACCATTGAGTTTCACTGGACAGTTGACCCGGCGGTGAGGTATATCTCCGGGGTAATTACCTACAACTTCACGCCGCTTAGCAGCAATTTCAACAGTATCTATTTCGATTTTAACAGCGGGATGACCATTAATAGCGTCACCCAAAACGGTACAGGGCTTAATTGGAGTTTTCCGAATAGCAAAGAACTAAAAATCGACTTCCCCGCCACGCAGCCGCAAAATGTCATGACCAGCATCGTCATCGACTACGAAGGTACTCCCGCTAATACGGGGTTTGGCTCCTATGGCACTCAGAAGGTCTGCTCCAATACCATCGATGCCATGTGGACGCTTTCCGAGCCCTATGGCGCTATGGATTGGTGGCCATCCAAGATGGATTTGAATGACAAAATCGACCAAATTGATGTCTATGTCACCACGCCAAGTGCCTATCGAGCTGCCAGTAATGGATTATTACTATCCGAGACGACAACCGGAGGAAACACAACCTATCATTGGCGGCATCAACACCCCATCCCGGCCTATTTAATCGCTATTGCGGTATCCGAATACAATGTCTATACGGATGTCGTGAATCTCAACTCAGGTGGGACGCTTGATGTACTCAATTATGTCTATCCATGCAATTTGGCAACAGCACAGGCAAATACCCCCTACACTGGTAGTGCCATTAATTTGTACAGCGACCTTTTTGGTCCATACCCTTACCTCAATGAAAAATATGGTCATGCCAACTTTGGATGGGGCGGCGGTATGGAACATACGACGATGACCTTCATGGGGGGCTTTTCTCAGAGCCTGATTTCGCACGAACTTGCCCATCAGTGGTTTGGCGATAAGGTGACCTGCGCTTCGTGGGAGGACATTTGGCTCAACGAGGGGTTTGCAACCTATCTGGATCAGATGACGGTC
>JALVDO010000409.1 GCA_027008975.1 Saprospiraceae bacterium
CTGAAGAGCTTGTAGTTTAATCTTTATTCCGGGGGTGATAACTCAGAATAACTTCTTTTAAATAATCAGCATTGAGGTGGGTGTAGATTTCTGTTGTTAAGATAGATTCGTGTCCGAGCATATCTTGTACGGCTTTCAGGTCTGCTCCTCCTTCAATGAGGTGGGTCGCAAAGGAGTGCCTAAACGTATGAGGACTGACTCGCTTTTTTATTCCGGCTGCTTGGGCAATGTTTTTTACGATTAAAAAGACCATGACACGGCTCAATGGTTTTCCCCGTCTGTTGAGAAATAGAATATCCTGACTAGCCGGATCTATATTATTTTGCCTTCTTCTTACCCCTTCGATGTAGAGCTGAATATGCTTGAGTGCTTCCTGTCCAATGGGAATAATTCTTTCTTTATTACCCTTACCAATGACGCGGATAAATCCAATTTCGGGATAAATATTTGAAATTCTCAGGTTAATTAGTTCGCTAACACGCAGTCCCGAAGCGTAGAGTACTTCTAATATCGCCCTGTTTCTCGTTCCCTGTTCGTGGCTGAGGTCTACCGCCGTCATCATTTGCTGTATCTCATCATAGCTTAGTACCTCCGGGATTTTTCTTTGCAATTTTGGACCTTCCAATAATGTAGTCGGGTCATTTTTGATAATATCCTCCATGACTAGGTATTTGAAGAATGTTTTTAGAGCAGAAATGATTCGGGCCTGTGTTCTTTCTCCCAGTCCAAGTTTGTTTAAGTAAATAATGAAGTCAGATAAATCTCCGGCATGAATTTCCTCGATTCCCTTATTCAATTCCCGAATTTGAAAAAAAGAGACTAGTTTTTCCAAGTCTGACTTATAGGCAACGATGGTATTTTCTGCCAAAGATTTTTCTAGCATTAAAAAGGATTCGAAGCCGTTTATGTATGGTAACCAATTCATAAGTCATAAAACAAAGGGCTTGACAAATTTGTTGTCAAGCCCATGTTTTTTGATAAAAAGAAAGGGAATGTTCGTTGTAGGGATATACTTTTATCCTAAACAGTATTCATTAGCTTCTAATAACGTTTCAGCAATCTCTCTACGTAATTTTTTCACGTTGACTGGTGGGTATTTTGTGAATCGCTTCAATCCCATCAAGAAAGTTTTTAGCAAATCACCCTCCGCAAACGATACCAAAGCATCTGTTGCGTATTTAGTCATTTTACTATTCAAGTCAAAAATATAAACTTTGACCATGGCATCATAGACAGACTGCTTAATCTTTTTGTCACTCTTATCAGCCAGCTTCATCACTCGCATCAACATAGATTCTGCCTGAAAAATATCTATTAGCATATCAGCCACATTCATTAATATTTCCTGCTCCTCTCTAAGATTCAGTTCTCCATCCATCTGCATTTTGGAAGCACCACCTGCTACCATCAGGACGATTTTTTTGAAGTCTTTGATGGCTTTTAGTTCATTGGCGTAAGCTCCTTGTGGTTTATCAAAGCTAGGCATGGAAGCCAATTCTTTTTGTACAGCCCATGCAGGACCTACGATGTCAATCTTACCTTTCATTCCGCGTTTGAGCAGCATTTCGACAGATAAGAGGCGGTTGATTTCATTGGTGCCTTCAAAAATTCGGTTGATTCGGGCATCACGATAGCCTCTGGCAGCAGGAGCTTCTTCGGAGTAACCCATGCCACCAAAAATTTGTACAGTCTCGTCGATTACATAATCCAATGCTTCCGAACCGGATACTTTAAGTAGTGCGCATTCAATGGCGTATTCTTCGGCAGCTTTGAGCTTTGCCTGCCCGAAGGAAAGCCCACTTGCTTCCAGTTCTTTTTTCTTTTTGGTCAACAAATCAGAGGTTCTGAATAAGGCGCTTTCATTGGCAAATATCCTAATTGCTTGCTCGGCTAGTTTGAATTTGATGGCGCCAAACGTTCCGATTGGAACCCCAAATTGGATTCTTTCGTTGGCATACTGGATGGCGAGCGTTGCACTTCTTTTTGCCCCGCCGGAGGCCATTGCACTCAATTTAAAACGACCAATATTTAAGGCGTTAAATGCTATTTTGTGTCCTTTTCCTATTTCTCCCAAGACATTCTCTGCAGGTATTTTTACATTTTCAAAAAAGACCTGTCGCGTAGACGAACCCTTGATTCCCAATTTTTGCTCTTCCGCACCAAAGGTTAGCCCTTCGGTACCTCTCTCTACGATGAAACACGTGAATTTATCCCCATCCACTTGTGCAAAAACGATGAAAATATCAGCAAAGCCTGCATTAGAAATCCACATTTTTTGACCATTGAGAAGGTAGTGTTTTCCATCCGGAGTCAAATCAGCTCTTGTCTTGGCAGATAGGGCGTCAGAACCGGAACTGGGCTCTGTGAGACAATAGGCAGATGCTAATTCACCTGTAATTAAACGGGGAAGATAAGTCTCCTTTTGTTTTTCCGTACCAAAATATAAAATCGGTAACATTCCAATACCCGTATGAGCAGCAAAGGTAACCGTGAAAGAACCGGCAGAGCCAAAAGTATCTGCAATAATGGTGTTGGTATTATTATCTAGTTCCATCCCGCCGTACTGCTCCGGCATGTGGGCTCCCAATAAGCCAAGTTCTCCCATTTTTCTCAATAAGCCAACGGCAACGCCCTCTTCTTGTTTTTCAATTTTATCGTCAATGGGACGGATTTCTTTTTCGAGAAATTCATTGGTCATATCCTTAATCATGAGTTGCTCTTCATTGGCATCCTCAGGTATAAACATATCCTTATGGTTGGCTTCTTTTATTAGAAACTCTCCTCCTTTTAGCAGGTTTGTTTTTTCTATTACTTCAGACATAGTGGTAGATTTTATTGACTTTAGCGAATATTCGCTATCAAAAGTAAGGGGTGTCAGGCAAAAAGTCAATAGTTTGCACTGTTTTTTAGCGAATATTCGCTAAAAAGGTCGTAATGGAGATTGTTTTTGGTGAAAAAGGAATATTTTTTTATGAAATCGTAACGTAACTACTTACGAGTAGTACACCGTTTTTGTCCCAGAAATGCCTTTTTTGATTTAAG
>JALVDO010000410.1 GCA_027008975.1 Saprospiraceae bacterium
ACCGCTGCTGCACCCATGTCGGGCGCTTATGATATTTCGACGGCGATGGTCGACTTAGCTCAAAGCGAAGAACCTTATTATTACCTAGGCTATTTGGCATATACGGTGCAGTCTATGAATATCTCCTACAACCTGGGCTATGAGACCGAAGACATCTTCAAAGCACCCTACGTGGATGACATTAATGCTTTTTATAGTCACGAAATTGGCGTTAGTGACCTCCATGCAGCCCTGACGGCAAAGATACAGGACATTGAAAATGCCGCTCCCATTCCAAAATTTATTTTTCAAGACACCTTTCTGACAAACATTACCAACAATCCCAACCATCCAATGATTACCGCCCTGAAGGACAATGATGTCTACAATTGGGCACCGTCTGCACCTACGCGCCTCTATTATTGTATGGCTGACGATCAGGTACCCTTCCGCAACTCAATCATCGCCGACTCCGTCATGAATGAGAATGGCGCAATTGATGTGGAGGCAATTGATGTGGATGCGGAAGCCAATCACACCGGTTGCGTAGTACCCGCCATTACAAATGCTACCTTTTTCTTCTTACAGTACCAGAGTATCACAACAAATGTTAAGAATCCGGTAGCCGAAGCCCAAACACCCGAATTTTATCCCAATCCGGGACATGGTATTTTGTATGCTTACGCAAAAACAGCCATGCTCTTCGACATTGAGATTTATTCCATTAGCGGGCAGCGCCTGTATCGCAAGAATAAGGTGTCTACCGGTGAAAAAATAGACATTTCACACCTTGGAAAGGGGATTTATTTTTTGCGATGGAAAAATAAAGGCTACTCAGGAGTCAAACGGATTGTTTTGGAGTAACCTCCTACTCCTTCACGACTTTCTTTACCAAAATCCCTTTGTCGGTTTCCAGAACAAGGGAATAAAAACCTGCTGCAAGCGAGGATAAATCGAGTGTAAAGTCCGGGATGGATTCTTCTTCTCCCCTTTGCACCTGCTTTCCGCTAATATCATAAAGTGCATAACTTTGTACCATTAAGTTGTCAGATAAGCGAACATGAAGTTTGCCTGAAGTGGGATTGGGAAAAACACTAACCTCTCTTCCTGATAAAAAGACATCATCCGTAGCGACAACAACCTCCGCAACACCAACAATATCGTATTCAGGGTTGAAAACGACATCTACAACCTCAAAGTCGGACTGAACATAGAATACCTGTCCGGAATGGTCATTTTGAAGAACGACGTCAGTCTCTTCCCCATTGGCGCCAATAAGACGGACAGGCACGGGCAATTCGAAAAACTCCACGGATTCGTGAGAGGTCGTTTGGTTCAGCTGTATGCGAATGGTATTTGTCTCGTCAGTAGACGACCATAATACTTCGTAAATAGGATGCCCTTCTCCATAAATCCAGTCGTTGAAGAAATCCTGCAAATCCATGCCGCTCTGTTCCTCCATATGCCGTATTAAATCGGGGGTGTGAGCATACCCGTAAGCTAATTCCGGGTCGGTTAAATAATTTCGCAAAGCTGCAAAAAAGTTATCATCACCAACCACTTGGCGCAGCATGTGCAAGACCATTGCTCCTTTTTGATAGGTCAACCTGCCGTCAAATATCTGACCGACAGAAGTCGTATCATAGACAAAAACCGAGCCGTCAGGCTGGGAGGTTATATTCTCTACTTTAGGTTTTTTCCAATTATAAAAAGTACCAGGACCAACCTCATATTGATAGTTCAATCCTTCCAAATAAGTGGCAAAACCTTCGTTGAGCCAAATATCCTGCCAACTGCCGCAAGTAACCATATCTCCGAACCATTGGTGCGCCATCTCATGCGCTACCAACAAATGCGACCACCCGCCCAAAAAAGTCATAGTTGTATGCTCCATACCACCACCCCATCCAAATCGGGCATGACCGTATTTCTCGTCAGCGAAGGGATAACGGATAAATAACTCATTGTATAATTCCATCACGGGCACAGCGACCAAGGTGTGGTCATAAGCCCATTGGTATTCCTCCGGATAGATGTAATTGACGATATCAATATCCCCTGCATCATCGTGCAATGTATGTGTAAAAACATCGTATTTCGTAACAGAAATTGCAATCAAATAAGCAGGTATGGGATAGCGATGCCTCCAATGATATAGCTTTTTTGCCTCGGGCAATGACCGCTCCTCCACTAAAAGTCCATTAGAAGCGACGCGGTTCACTTCGGGAACTGTCACGAAAATATCAATGCTATCAATCTTATCATTTAAGTCCTGCTTGCATGGCCACCATGTCTTGGCACCATACGGTTCTGAGAGTGTCCAAATGTGTGCGTAGCCCTCGTGTTCCCCTTTTGCAAATGAGCCAAAGCCGTTGCCCTCCGGATTGCCATGATAAGAGACCACAATAGTATCCAGCGTTCCTATAGGCAAAACAGCCGGTAATTCGATGGCAATAACATCATTCCCCAGATGTGTGACCGGAAGGTGAACACCGTGATAATCGACAAAATCAACAATCATATTTTCCGAAAGGTCAAAATGGAGATATTGAAAATCTGGTGCTATCACCTCAAAAGCCGTCATAACGCTGCCGGAAATAAAGGCGGTGTCGGGATCGATTTCCCAATTAAACCGATGATACTTTACATCGTAATCATCTGTTAATTCATTTGTTCGATAATTGATAATCTGCTGGGCGGCATCCCGCTCCCCATTAAGCATCTCCTCGAAATAAGCACGCTCCTCCCCTACTTGTCCGTGGGCGGTCTGAATATTAAAAACCAATAAAGTAAGCCCTAGTAATATAAATAGTCTTTGCATTGTGTTATTTTTTGCTGCAATTTTACAAAAATTACTTAGCTTTATAGCAATTTACAACGTCACATTGAAGACAAATAGGCAGGAAGAAGGATAAATTGAACTTTTGTGTTTGCTCGAATTCACATTTTATTATGCCAAACGAACTTGCATTTGTAATTTTTTTTCTAACTTGGCATCATCAAATTGACTTTTCACCACTGAAATCAACAAAAATTTGTTACTACTTATGAATCATTTTCA
>JALVDO010000411.1 GCA_027008975.1 Saprospiraceae bacterium
ATGCTAACGGAAATATGAATGAATCAAATGCTCGTTGGCGAGGCTTACTGCGTATCGCTCCAGTGGGACGAAGTACCAGCGTGGGTTGAGATCGCAGGTGTAGGTTGACGTCCAGGTGATGGCCGTTTGTTTATCATTCAGGGGCAGACAGGAAATGGTAATGGTATCCCACGATAGCCAGTGGGCAATATGGCTGCTATCCGAAATCACCTTAAAAGTAATTGTCGATGGCTCGGACTTGATTACCTTCAATACCAGATCACCGGAACCTTTGGTTGAAGACAAAAATGTCGTCTTGCGAATATCTCCAACACACAAACCCGTCCCTTCCGCAGCGATGGGTATCGGGAAGCCCAGTTTAAAAAATAAGGGCAAATCTTTCTTTAACGTCGGCAAATCTTCGAGTGAAGAAAGGTCGTGATTCCCATCAAGGATGACGGTTGTCGCTACTTTTTCGGTTGGGGGAGTAGCCGAATGCAATGGTATATGGGCGAGTAATAAAACCAAGGGGATTATGATGGAAGCATCGAGCGAATCGTGCTTTTCGCTTTTGTCTTTGAATATTGCCGCTATGCCAATAATTATCGCAGCAACTCCATAAAACAAGGGTGCTGCCACCAGAATGCAGCCAATCCCTTCCCCCAATAAGATGCCTGCAATTAGTAAAAAAAGGGTAATTACTTTAAACGCAATACCGATAGGACTACTCGAATTTGAAATGGGAATTTTTGCGACCAAAATGGCGAGTAATGTCGGGATACCGATGAATAATAGGGAGGTTTGCTCCAATTGCACAAAATAAATGAGCCGTAAAGAGATGCTCAGTATTGCGACAAGTATAATAACCCAAATAAGCATCCTTTGCTCAGACTCTTTTTCGTTATTTTTCATAGTTCTTTTTTTGCAAATATACATCATTGTTTCAAACTTTCAAAACATTCTGAAAGTTTTGTTTGAATTGTATGTATTTTTTCTTTGATTCAACAAAGGTTTTTTATATTTTTGTGAAAACTAACCAGCTATGAAAAGCATACTGCTATTGACGACTATTCTATTTATACCTTTCTTTTTCTTTGCTCAGAGCGATTGCAATTCGATTGGAATTCACGTGTTAAATGCCTCCTGTGCGGGTGCTGCCGACGGGGAGATTCATTTGAATATGCCTTCAACCGGAGGTTATCCTCCTTATCAATATCTGTGGAGTACGGGGGATACAACCTCCTATATCGATGACTTAGTGCCGGGGGAGTACTTGGTTACCGTTACGGATAGTTTGGGATTTCAGTGTGTATTGGGAACGGGGAATCACCTTGACAGCCTGATAATTATCCCCGACGGGGACGGAACCGCGATAGAATCGGAAAGGACAATAGATTGGTTTGAAGAAGGCGAGGTTGTTCAATCGGGTGAGGATATTCAGATTTGTGCCGTAATGGAGCACTCATGGATGCGGGACTTGGATATCTCCCTAATATGTCCGGATGGTAAAAGTGTTTTGCTACGAGAACACATTGGACATATTGGCAGTGAGGTGCTTCTTGGAGAACCGGTAGATGGAGATGCTGATCCGGTGATTCCGGGAGTGGGTTATACCTATTGTTGGGTAACAAATGACTCCCTGCTTACCTGGAATCAGTACTATCCTTGGGAAACTACGCCTGGTGGTGTCACCCTGCCCGCTGGCGATTACAGTCCGGAGGAATCCTTTGATAACTTGATTGGCTGCCCGTTGAATGGCACTTGGACGTTGCGTATAGCCGACCTATGGGCGGCAGATAATGGCGTCTTATTTGACTGGAGTATGACGCTTAATGGTAAGTCCTATCCCGTTTCCATTCAGGATGGCACAGAAGATTGCACAGCTTGTGAAGAGGAGTATTATTGTATGGATTGGCTTCAGGATACCATTATACACAATAGCTTGTATTTAGGAAGTATAGAAAAGGCGAAATGGGGTGACCGGACTGTTTTCGTTGGACTTAGATTAAGTCCAGTTGACGATAATTTAACAGTTTTCTTTGATTGTTCCGGGCGGGCATTTTTACAATATGGCGGCTGGCTTGGTGGTTCTATTGTTGATAATTCACTCTTTGATGCAGACGAGATAACAGATAGGGAGCTCATTTGGGCACCTTATGGTACGCCTCCAACTATTCTGGCGGCTTGCGAACCATTGGCTGTTAATGAAATCATCGTACCGGAATTAGACTGCTACGATTCGACAGCATCTATCTGTGCAGAAGTGAGCGGAGGAACAGCCCCCTACACGCTTCATTGGACTTCACCGGACGGGCTTGTGAGTACCGGAGATTGTATTGATAATTTGCGTAATGGGGTTTATACGGTTGTGGCGGTTGATGTGCTTGGGCATACAACGGATACTTTGGAAGTAGTTGCAAATGTACCGGAGGAAATCGCCATTGAGATTAGTTTGACTCCTGACAGCCTCGGAGCCAACTGCATCCCGACCATTGGTGTGACTGGAGGAGTTCCTCCTTATGCTATTGAATGGAACTATTATATAGTAATAAATCGAATAATTGTGGACGTCACGGATGCTAACGGTTGTATAGAAGAGGCCGTTATGGATTGTACCATTACCGGAGCAGAAGAGATTGGCGGGATGAAATCCTATAGCATTTTTCCCAATCCAACCACAGGGGAACTCCATATTACAGCTGAACTGCGTGGCAATGGTCAGGTACAGCTCCTCCTGCGAAATACGATGGGTGAAGTATTGCTTTCGCAAAAATATCGTGATTTACACCTCAATACCACACTTGATTTGGGTGTTTTCCCGTCGGGATTGTATTTGTTAGAGTTGCAGGGTGACGGGGAGCGTCTTGTAAGAAAAGTAATTGTGGAATAAGAGTAAGTACTTATCTTGAGGAGGGGGAACGCGGATTGAACGGATTAAACGGATTTATACTGATTTTGCACCCGTTTTTGCGAAAGCAAAAACAAAATCCGCTCCAATCCATTCAATCCGCGTCATCCAGCCAGCCCAGCTCGCCCGCACCGGTATCCATACGGACACGCG
>JALVDO010000412.1 GCA_027008975.1 Saprospiraceae bacterium
AATTAGAATTAGAATTAGAATTAGAATTAGAATTAGAATTAGAATTAGAATTAGAATTAGAATTAGAATTAGAATTAGAATTAGAATTAGAATTAGAATTAGAACGCTCCTTTGCGAAATCTTTGCGCCCCTTTGTGGGAAAATGATTGAATGAGTGAATGCCCCTTTGCGCTCCTCTGCGAAACCTTTGCGACCTTTGCGGGAAAATGATTGAATGAGTGAATGAGTGAATGCCCCTTTGCGCTCCTCTGCGAAATCTTTGCGACCTTTGCGGGAAAATGATTGAATGAGTGAATGAGTGAATGAGTGAATGCAGAATTGAAAATATAAAAAGAAAAAAAACTTTCATTTGTGCCAAACAATATGTACCTTTGCGCCGCTATAACTGATCTTAGGTGCTGTTGCCATCAAATGCAGTACCGGATTATAATCACTAATGGTAAAAAAACATATTAAATGGCAGTTTATTTAACAAAAGAAAAAAGAGAAGAAATCTTTGAGGAATTCGGAGGGTCAAAGACTAATTCCGGATCAACGGAAGCGCAAATTGCGTTGTTTACGTACAGAATCCAAAGTCTGATGTCCCACTTGAATGACAACCATAAAGACCATTCATGTCGTCGTACGCTATTGACGTTGGTTGGTAAGCGTAAGCGTCTACTTAATTACTTAGCGAAGAAAGATATTAACAAATACCGTGCGTTGATCAAGAAATTGAACATACGTAAATAATACACTTAGGGGGAGTATGTTTCGGCATACTTCCCTCTTTTTATCCGGCAACCAATATGACAGACGAATAAAACACAAAGGAGGACTTTTCAATTCTTCACGACCTATCAGCAACACAAGTATCGATGAAAGACACAAAATCTTGAATGGATACCAACAATTGAGCGGCAAATAGAGAAAAGAAAAGAATAATTTATAGGCACTATAAACAATCGAGGTGCCAAAGCGTCCGAAAGTCGGACGAGAAACAATGAAGTTCTTCCTTGCTGATAATAATCACCGAACGAATCCTTTTCGTTTATTTTAAAAGCGTAATGACAGGGGTAAGGTACTCCGTGCTATTACATTAAAAACAATCAAAAAATGGGTCAGCAGATACCAATTTCTCAATCCTTCACTTTACCTGATGGGAAAGAGATTACAATTGAAACAGGAAAATTAGCAGCACAGGCAGATGGATCTGTTGTTGTAAGGATTGGAGACACCATGCTGTTTTGCAGTGTGGTATCCGCCAAAGAAGCAAAACCGGGACAGTCATTTTTCCCGCTTTCTGTCGATTACCAGGAGAAATATGCCTCCGTTGGGCGCATTCCCGGCAACTTTTTCAGGAGAGAAACCAGGCTCTCTGATTATGAGATTCTCATTTCAAGACTGGTGGATAGAGCTATTCGTCCACTATTCCCCGATGGGTATATGAATGAGACGCAGGTTATCATCAATCTCATTTCGTCAGATGAGAAGGAACAACCGGACTCTTACGCCGCATTGGCGGCTTCGGCGGCATTGGCCGTCTCGGACATTCCGTTTGCGGAGCCAATCTCTGAGGTACGCGTCGCCCGCATCAACGGAGAATACATCGTAAATCCACTCCGGGAAGAGATGAAAGGTGCCGACCTCGATATAATTGTGGCAGCAACCAAAGATAACGTCATGATGGTCGAGGGCGAAGCAAAAGAATGTCAGGAACAAGACCTCATTGATGCCATCAAGGTCGGACATGATGCCATCAAAATACAAGTCGAAGGTATTAATGCGCTTGCTCAAAAGGTAGGTGATAAGGCTTTGAACAAAAGAGAAATCGAGCCACTTCCCGAAAGTGAAGACCTGAAAAAAGAAATCATCGACCTCGTGGGGGATCGTTTTTACGAGATAGCGAGCAACCCGACAGAAAAACACGAGCGCAAAGATGCATTAAAGGCGGTCAAGGAAAGTGTCATCGAAGCATTGACTGAAAAGCACGGAGAGGATTTTGTAGAAGAGCATGACGAGATGATTTCGCGCTATATTGATAAGCACAAAAAACACGTCATTCGAGAAATGGTGCTCGCCGAAAACAAGCGACTCGATGGTAGAAAGCCGGAAGATATTCGACACATTTGGACAGAGGTAGATTACCTGCCCGCTGCACACGGCTCTGCTATATTCACCCGTGGCGAGACGCAGTCATTGACTTCACTCACGCTCGGTACCAAGAAGGACACCATGATGGTTGACAGTGCCTTGGACCAATATTACGACGACTTCTATTTGCACTATAATTTCCCCGCATTTTCTGTGGGGGAAACCAAGCCGATGAGGGGACCAAGCCGTCGGGAAGTGGGACATGCCAACCTTGCCGGTCGTTCTTTGCGTCAGGTACTACCCAAGGACAACCCATATACTATTCGAATCGTTTCCGATATATTGGAGTCCAACGGCTCTTCATCCATGGCAACGGTTTGTGCCGGAACACTGGCGCTGATGGATGCCGGTATTCCAATCAAAGCACCCGTTTCAGGGATTGCAATGGGTATGATTTCGGATGGAGAACGATATGCCATCCTGTCCGACATCCTCGGTGATGAGGATGCCCTTGGCGATATGGATTTTAAGGTAACCGGTACAAAGGAAGGTATCACTGCCTGCCAGATGGATATAAAAATCGAAGGTCTGCCGTATGAAGTCTTGGAAAAGGCGTTACTTCAGGCAAAAGAGGGACGCTTGCACATACTCAATAAGATGGCCGAAACGCTTTCTGAACCAAGAAAAGAGATGAAACCGCATGCCCCAAGGATTGTAGAGTTCACAATTGATAAAAGCTTTATAGGTGCGGTTATTGGCCCTGGAGGAAAAATCATTCAAGAGCTACAGGAAGTGACCGGTACTGTTATCAACATTGAAGAGGTAGACAACAAAGGTATCGTCAGTATCTCCAGCAACAATAAAGAATCAATTGATCAGGCTGTTGCCAAAATCAAAGCGATTACCTTCCAACCGGAAGTCGGGGATGAGTTTGAAGCTGTCGTGAAAACGATTATGCCTTATGGT
>JALVDO010000413.1 GCA_027008975.1 Saprospiraceae bacterium
AGTCGCCTAAATTCCGACCTGTTTTCCAACTCCCCAAAAAAATCTTCCAAGGCGCGATCCTGAGAGAAAAACGCCCAATCCTGTTGTATTCGACCTCCAAATTTCATTTTGAAACTTCCGTCATCACTTTGCAGGATGTAGCCCTTATCCCAGTATGATTTAAATGCCGGCTTTTCCGATTGAGCTATTGTTAAGAAAGGTGTAATAAGGATTATAACAAGCAGATAAAATCGATGTGTCATGAGTTTTTTTTACAACGCAAAGAAAAGGAATGTTTTTGAAAAATTTTCAACTTTAACAAAAAGGGTAGCAACATTACCCGTTACCACCCTCTTTACTTTACTTTGTCCGGCTGATTAACGTCCTGCGATAGCCAGCGGGTGCAGCGATAGCAAACCTGCTGTGCTCATCGCTTGTTATATGGGGTGTTTTTAGATTTTTTCAAATATTTTTCGAATACAATTTCTATTTCCCATATCATTCCTCATCTATTTATCATTATACCATTTCCATCTTTTTTCTAGTGTTCATCAATGAAGCATTCTTAAATTTTCTATTTATTTCGTTCTTTAATTTGTATGGTTGATTTAATGCTTCCTGATTGATTGAAAAATAATTCGACAGGATTCTTATTGATTTTTTCGATAACCCTTTTCGATAGTTTAAAATTCTTGAAACTGTACTTTTATTTACTCCTAATATCCCGGCTAAATCTTTTGATTTTAAACCATTTTGTTCCATTAAAGCTTTTATTAGTTCAATAGGATCAGAATTCAAAATAGGTAGATTTTCACTATCCCACTTTTCAATGAGTAGTGTTAGAAGTTCGATATTGTCTATATCTTCTTTTTTGTTGGACATTACCAATTTTTCAAGTTCATCACAATAATTTTCATATTGTTCCTCTGTCCTTATTATCGTGTAATAATTTTTCATTTTTAATATATTGAAATTGTATATTGTTGATTCGATTTACATAATTTGGTATATTCTGCGTGAGTTCCAATCCATTTTACAAATAAATGAACAAAATTTTCTCCAAAAGAATATGCACATATGCATCTATATTTGTTTCCTCCTATGTCAAAGATTACCCGATTTGTTCCTTTTCCTAAAATGTCAGCACTTATAAACGAATTCAAAATATCTTTGGGCTCATCCCAGTCTGCAGTATTTAATATCCGAAACCAAATCTCAAACCCTTGACTTGCATTTGAATTACTTTTCAAGTAATGATAAATTGTTTTCTTTTTTATTAAATGTACCTTCATAACGCACAAATTTACAATAAAGTTTCCTTATAGACAACTTATTTTCAATATGTTTGATTTTTAATTTATGCTCACTAAAATACAAATTGTTGATTATCCATTCTTCAAAATACTATTTTTGGACTGTTTCATGTTTTCATGTTGCACAGCGTTTTTTAAAAATTTGATTTCGAATTAATTATACAATCCTAATTTTAATAATTACGTAAAAATAAAATGTTATTTATCTGATTATCAGTAGATTAACTGTTCGTTTTTTTCATCCCATATAACTACTGTTATAACATCAACGCTTCTCCCAAATCTCCTCCTTCACGCCCCCACTTTCATCCATATTGTCGAGATAGTAGGCGAGCTTATTAGGCTTAATTGGACGCTTGAACCACAAAGGTCGTCTCAGCCCGTCAGGACCGGGAGCGGGGCGGGTCATTGCCAGCCATTCCTTGTAGTTCTCGTGCGCTTTGTTGGTATCTACGTAGATATCACCGTATTTATCGTTTGGTCCCGGACGCTCTATCCGTACGCGCTGTAGCCATGCGTGATGACCGCTAACCGGGTCGGGATGTACCGCGTGGGTGATATTTTGGTGGACACCGCCATCTGTCCAGAATATTCTGGAGCTATCGGCATCCTTACTCTCAAACGGACGAATACCGGCGATAGTGGACATTTTCCAACCGCCTTCGCCATCTTTTTGGATGTTAACGGTGTTGGTTGCCCACCGGTTTCCGATTTTATCCTGCGGGCGACGCCACCTTCCGATGTGGTGCGAACAGCCGATAATACCCGGTTTGATGGATTGCGTTACCCATACTTTATCCACAAAATATCCGATATCGGTATTCACTTTGACCAAATCTCCGGTTTTGAAGCCAAATTTGTTTGCCTCCTGTGGATGCATCCAAATCGGATTTCGGTTGGAAATCTCCACCAGCCACTTGGCATTACCCGAGCGCGAGTGAATCAAGGTCGGCAGACGGAAGTTAGGAACTAAGCAATACTCGTCCTTGTCTCTATCCAAGTTATCCGGATGGATGTGGCTCTTGATGTAACGAGGAATGGCATACTCCGGCCACTTCCAATCGACCATCGTCTGGGAGTAGAACTCATTTTTGCGGGAAGGCGTGGGAAAGCCCACATACGCCTTGCCGTCAATCATTATTCCTATGTCCTTGCCATTTTTACGTATAACACCTGTTTTTTCATCCGTAGTACTCCCTTCCAATTGCTCCGGAGTGAGGAGGTGCTCGTTCTTCATATACGAGAAGCTCTCAATCTCGAAGGCTCCGTATTTACGCATATATTCCAGTTCGGCAAAGTCTCCCGTAAATCCATCTTTCTTAGCTGCTTCGGGCAATCCTTTTATACGCTCAAAGATGTATTGGTAGTACTCATCAATATTGATTTTTTCTCCCTTGCGGTAAGGGGAGATAAAGTGCTCCCGAATCCCCATATCGCCATCCTTGTCAATACGCCAGGATAATTCAATCCAAAACTCATCTTCTTCCCAAACTTCGCCCGGGTTCACCTCGTAGGTAAATTCGACCTGCTTCCCTTGTCTTCTCGCTGCCTCACGCAAAACGGGCTGTCGGAATGCCACCCATTTACCGCCGTGTGTTGCGTAGCTGTTGATGTCGTGCCGCTCCGAAGCCAATCCCATCGGCAGCACGTAATCGGCAAAAAATGCCGTTTCGTTCCAGGTCGGTGTCAGAGCGATATGCGTACCGAATTGGTTTTCGTCTAAGAAGGATTCCATCCAGGTA
>JALVDO010000414.1 GCA_027008975.1 Saprospiraceae bacterium
TTTGTGGATTTGGGAGCGCTCCCTTATGCCGAGGCATTACAACATATGGCAAGTTCTGATCTTTTAGTAATCATTCAGCCACAAACAACAACACAAATTCCCTCTAAAATATATGAATACATTTTTTATAATAAACCCATCATTGCTATCGGTAGTAAGGAAAGTGCCTTAGCAAATTTTATAAAAAATTTTGGTTTTGGCGATATTTTTTTAGAATCCGAAGTTTACGAATTAGCCCAATATCTTCTCTTGAAAGGAAAAGAGAAAGAGCAAACGGGGCAGCTCATATCAAGTTACGATAACCGGGAGTTGTTCGATATAAAAAATATTTCAAAAAAACTGATGAATATAATCGACGAGGTATGCCGGTAGGCATAGGGCCTTCTTCCCACCGCAATCCCAACTCAAAATCGCAACGTTCCTCCAGCTAACTCCCCCATTCGATGGGCACAAATTTTGCTTAAAAACTCAGCAAAAAATTGATTCCGCATTGTAATATTTATACAGGGAGATAAAAGATGCTAAATACAATTCGCTTTATTCCTTTTTTACTTACCATAATTCTAACATTGGTGGCTTCCGAGTCCTCCTACGGAGAGCGTATCAATCCAGAAACGGACATAACCTACTTGGGGGCTTTTAGACTACCCAGCGAATACAGTAATAATCATAAATGGGAATATGGAGGATATGCCTTAGCCTTTCGCCCAGACGGTGACCCAGGAGGAGACAAAGACGGTTTCCCTGGGTCCCTGTACTCTGCTGGAAAAATGAAAGACAGTAGTCAAATAAAATGTGTGTCGGAGTTTTCCATTCCTGCTCCGATCAAATCTAACAATGTAGCCGAGTTACCTATCGCCAAAACCATACAGCCCTTTGGGGATATTACGCAGGGTTTTTTTGACCAAGTACTTAGTGGACAGCAGCTCAACCGGCTCCGGGGATTGGTTTACTTGGATGCTCAACCGGGTCAGAGTCGCGGAAAACTGTACTGGTCCATTTGGTCCGCATACAATACTGCTGGTGTCAACCTTCCAAGCCAGGGATATTCAGACTCTTCTATCTCGAATCCGAATGCTCAGGGAGTATGGAGGCTTCAGGGCTATCACAGCAAGTCAGTTTCCGGCTACCTTTTTGAAATTCCGAAGGATTGGGCTGACAACTATTTGGGAGGAATGTATATAGGAACTGGAGTAAGCAGAGATGGGGGGGCTTTTTCTAGGGGGCCAACACTGTTTGCAATTGCACCGTACAGATATACTAATACCAATCCTCCGCCTAATAGCGAACTCCCGACAGTACCACTTATTTATTACAACAGTGATCACGATAATTATCCGAATTACGTTCCAGTTGATAAATGGTGGGGGGGCGCTTGGCTTACAGCAAGCAGTAAAGAAGCAGTAATATTTGTTGGCCTCAAGTGCCTGGGAAGCTCCTGTTATGGAACAGGTGACGATTGTGGCGACAGCTGTAGTAGTTATAAGGGGTACCATTGTTTCCCTAGAGAACCTGAGATGGTCTTTTATGACGTAACTGATCTGGAACAGGTTGCTACTGGCGCCAAGCAGCCATGGGAGCCTCAACCTTATTACATTTTAGACTTGCGCACTCTGATTCCCCAGTACGGTACCTGTACACTAACGCAGGGCGTGGCCTACGATAGGGAGCATAATCTCTTGTATTTGATACAATACCAAGGGGATGGTGCAAAACCTCTTGTTCATGTACTGAAGATTAATGATACTTCCAGCAGTACAACCATGGGCCAAGCTCCAGGAACTCCACCTTATCTGAAGATTATAGAGTAGCTAACTGGTTGAATATTTTGCAAATTAACTATAGTTAAAAGAAAAAATCAACAATATTAAGAAGTTTAATTAGGAGCTTGTCATGAAAAAAATAAGTATATATCCACTGATATATCTGATTTTGGGGATTCTATTTGTTGCATCGGTTTCTGCTGAACAGGTCCATTTAAATTGGGGAGCAAGTTCCGGTGTGGTAGATGGTTATAGGATATATTATGGTAATTCCTCTAGTGATCGCTCAAACAATATAGATGTTGGAAATGTCACAGACTACATTATTTCTAATCTTAGTTGTGAGCAAAACTACTACTTTGTAGTACGTGCGTATAACCAATATGGAGAAGGCGGTCCATCTCCAGAGGTAAGCTGGTCTTGCCCTAATTCCACGGTAGGAGTGCAAGGGCAATATACAAATACCATAACTGTATCATCTGTTACAGAACTTGAAAACGCTGTTTCTTCTCTTCAGCCGGATACGAAGATCTTGATCGAAGATGGAGTTTATCCTTTGACAAGGACTTTATATATAAATGGCGTGCAGCATGTCGCCTTGGTAGGGGCCAGCGGCAATCGCGAAGGTGTGGTGATTAAAGGCCCAGGTATGGCTAATAAGAACTTTGGAAATGCATCGATTGGAGTGTTGGTCGAGAATGTGCAGGATATTTTAATAGAAAATCTGTCTGTTCAGGACTTTTATTATCATGATATCATGATAAAACAGACTCAGAGCCCTATTTTACGGAATTTACATCTCAAGGATGCTGGGCAGCAGTTGATTAAGGTCAGCGCGGGACAAGATGCTTCGAGCTATAGTGATAATGGAATAATTGAAAAGTGTTTGATTGAATTTACGGATAGGGCTAAGAGCTGGTACACGAATGGCATAGACGCGTTAGCCGTGAAGGATTGGATAGTCAGAGACAACGTTATCAGGAATATACTTGCTCCAAAAGGCCAATTGGCTGGTCCAGCTATACTATTTTGGCAGAATTCCATTGATACCGTAATCGAGAGGAATAGGATCATAAATTGTGACAGGGGTATCGCCTTTGGCGACTCCTCTGGTCCTGGTCAATATGCACGGGATGGAGAGACCACCTACGATCATCAAGGTGGAATAATTCGGAACAACTTCATTTATCGTGACCAGCCAGGTGATGTGGGTATTTCGGTGAACAAGGCTAAGGACTTCAAAATTCTGAACAATACAGTTATC
>JALVDO010000415.1 GCA_027008975.1 Saprospiraceae bacterium
CACCCGGACGAATCCGAATGATGAGTTGGAATTTTCTAAATATTTAGGCAGACTACTCTACCGTGATGGTCTTACTCTTGGAGGTAACCAAACCTCCTGTCGTTATCACATCTACTGTGAGTGAAATATCTGTGCCCGCCTCTACATCGGCCGGAATCGTATAAGATAATGGCATTACCTGCACGTTCTTTTCCGCGTCGTAGTGATCGGCATACGGCGTACTTGACACCAAGGTCTCAACACCGAGAATATCCTGTGTCAAATCCAATTTATCGACGTCGTCAATAGACCAATAGTCCACCATTAGGTTGAATGTAGAGCCGGGAGTCAAAGTAGCCCCATCCTCAACATAAACACTCTGAATCTGGGCATAATGCTTACCTTCCGTCGTGGTATTATCAGAAATCCAATCCGGTTCTTCATAACACGAAGTAAAGGTCATCGCCATAAGACCCAGCATTAAAATTAATATATTTTTCATACGTTTATTTTTAAATTATAAAGTTAAAGTAACTATTTACCTCCTCCTGTTTTTAGACAGAAAAGAGTTGGTTTTGTGCCTGTTGAAGATAGATTTTTTGAAGTTTCCTGAATACTGACACTGAAAGTCGTCAGTATATGCAGGGCATAATGAAAAAAATCTATCAAAGACAGGAGCGAAAGCAGCCTTTTCTGACAAAAATAGCGGGGTGGTAATTAGTTACAAGTAAAAATAAAATTACTGATCTCTCCACATTGGTGCAGTAAAGTCCTTTCGGTGTGCACTTGCCTGATCTGCATTCCGCGTTTTTTCTGTATCGGGATATAACGCGCGTTGTGCCGGCATATTTCTTCCCAACACATCCGGCTCGACAAAGTCTTTATAAACTGCCGGGTCGTAGTGATGCCTTCTCATGTCCGTCCATGACTCAACATTCAGGAAGAGTGCAATGTATTTCTCCTTCATAATGTGTTCCAAATCTGCGGTTGCAACAGCAGGGTCAGCAAGATAATCATCAACGCCGGAAGCACCGAGTCGCTCAAAGTTTGCGCGAATGCCTTCTTCATAAGCTGCTTGTGCTCTTGCGGCATCGACATTTAACGCAGCCTCTGCTTCAATAAACTTCAATTCGTCGTAAGACATCATTACTATCGGCGTCTCTGCCTGAATAATCTTAGCTGAAATTAACGTATTGGATTCGGGAGCATCAGGATCCCAGGATACAAATCCCACATAATCGGCAATAGCAACGGTATCAAAACCCGGGTCGGCAATCAGCGGCGCACGCGGATCTTCAACACCATAGGTAGTCCCGTTGAGCAAATTAATCAGATATGTAGCATGCGTAACAGAGAAATTACCCGTTTCTGCCGCCTTTGCAACATTGGTGTACCAGGGGTTTGGATTAGCTTCACTGTAGAATAACTGAAAATTATCCTCATTAGAAGTCATTCCCTGATCAACCTCATCTAAAATAGCCTGCCAATTAGGCGACTTATTAGAAAGGTGAAGCATAAATCGCGCTTTCAAGGAATGTGCTAACTTTAGCCACTGCTCAATATTACCTCCGTAAACCAAATCATCATCCGCAGGTGCCTCAAACGAATCCTCCTGCTGCAAATTGGCAATAGCATTATCCAACATCCCCATAACGGTATTGTATAAATCGGATTGGCTATCGTAAGTCGGATGGATTTCATCCGAGCCTTTTAGTGCCTCAGCAAAAGGTGCATCCTCCCAGGTGTCGGCAATCAGACCAACATTCAAAGCCTGGAGAACTTGTGCCGCTCCTGTGTAATAAGGTGACTTTTCGGCTGTAGATTGCTCCACCAATACATCTAAGTTGTTTAGAATAGACAAATACTCCCTTGACCACAAGCTGGACATTTGAAAATCCCCATAGTATCCGCCAAAGGCATCAATTTGATGCGTTGCCTGACAAGCGTAATAGGCAGCTGAGTAGTGTGCAGAACTGGTGCGCTCAATTGCGGTAGGCAATAACAAGCTCAACCTGACTTCACTAACCCTGGTCGGGTCTTCGTTAACATCGAGGAAATTGCTACAGCTTGAAAAGAAAAGCAAGCCGGCCATTCCCAGGATGGTTAAAATTTTATATTTATTCATAATAATATTTTTAATTGATTAAGGATGGATTAAAATGTAAGATTCAACTTAACCTGATAATTCTTAGTCGATGGCGTTCTCAAGCCGGAATAGCCATAAATATTTCTATTTGAGCCAAAGTAATTCAACTCCGGATCAAATCCTTTAAACGGTGTATTCAAATAAAGGTTATATCCGGTAAAAGTAATCTTGGCAGCCTTTAGCGAAGTGCTTTCAAATATTCTCCCCGGCAACTCATAAGATAGACTTACGTTTCTGATTCTAAACCAAGAAGCATCTTGTAGATAAACCTCAGGTGCGTAGCGATAAACCCTCCAATTTCTGTAGAAACCGGTAGGACGAATCTCCACTTTTTGCGTATTGGGCACATAATTACCATCGGCATCTTCCATTACACCTTTGAAGACAACCTCCTCATACCTTCTATTCGTCTCTTCCAACTGTCCGTTACCTATACTATAGGTACGGGCTACATCAATAGCCTTACCACCTTTTTTCCATTCCCATGCAACTGAAATCCCCAATCCTTTGTATTTCACTTCATTAATCCAGTTCAAAGTAAAGTCGGGCATGGCATTTCCCATAGGGACGATGGTATCCCAATTCACACGTGGATAACCATCAGACTCAATGATTAATTGACCATCAGCTGTTCTATTCCATGGATAGCCATACAAATCACCCACTTTTCCACCTTCAACGTACTTATTTACAACACCACGAAGATCCATGACCGGGATTTCATCGCCGATATCATCGCTAATATCCAGAATAATACCTTCATTGGATGCATAATTGATAGAGGTCGTCCACTCAAATCCCGAACGCTTAATCGGAGTCGCATAGACAACCGCTTCAATTCCCTTGTTTTGCATAGATCCTATATTGGTCAGATATTT
>JALVDO010000416.1 GCA_027008975.1 Saprospiraceae bacterium
ATAAGTTTGGTCAACGCCGGGCTCGGTGATGCGTTTTTTTATCAAGGGGTCGGAGCCGGTATTGACCCAATAGGGACGAAATCCATCGGAATGATTAGCGATGTAATTGACGATAGACCAAGGATTGTATATCTGCTTTGTATCGCCAAACTGATAACCGTCATACCAGTATTTTACCTTTTCGAAATCATTCTGCAAGCCAAAATAATTCAATGTTTTTTTAATTTCCGGTTCGGTAAAACCAAAATGCTCTGAAAAGTATCGACTGGTAATAGTATAAACCCCCGGATTGTTAAATTCCGAAAAAAGGCTTTCGCGCGCTATGCACAATATGCCGGTTATCAGTCCTTTTTCCAAAGCGTCGTTTCCCTTAAAAGCATTGCCGAGGAAGCCCTGCATAAACATAATGACTTCGTCGTAGTATCCACTGGAGTATCCGGCGATAATGGGGGCGTCGTATTCATCGACGAGGATGATGGTTTTCTGTCCGAAGTGGGTAGTTAGGTATTTACTTAAATTTTTTAAACTATGTCTATAGTTTGTTTCAGTTGCCTCCTGTCGAGTAATTTTTGCAATAACGTTTTTATCAAATTCTTGCAACTTATCAGATTCTAATAAATAACGATGATTGTTGTATAAATCCGAAATACTCTGGATCATTTCCTGAAAAAACTCCTCCCAGTTCCTCCCCTTCACATTTTTCAACGTAATATTAACCACCGGATACCGGTTCTGATGCTGCTCACAAAACGCCTTATCTTCACTTATTTTATATTCCGAAAACAAACCTGCACTATCCGGCTTACGAACGTCAAAAAAGTGCTCAATCATCGACAAATTGAGTGTCTTGCCAAAACGACGGGGACGGGGCAGTATGACAATCTGATGGCCATTATCATAAAACTCTTTAATCAATAGCGTCTTATCCACAAAATATCCGTTGTTGGAGATAATGTACTCAAAGTTGGAATTTCCTATTAGTATTCTCTTCATCAATTTGTACTTTCGCAATACGATTTTTACAAATTTACGATTTTTTGGATTGTTTTGCTTGTTTGGTCGAGGATTTTTTGGCGACCTATTTGTTATTTATACAAGTATGATAAACACCCCCAAACAAAAAGAGACGCGCAAGTAAGTTATGTGCCAATCCAATTGCTGTACATGATTGAGGAATTCGGGAGCGATAAAGTAACCTTTTTCCTCCGAACTGTCCCAATTTTTACCGGCTTTTGCCTTTATTTGCTCGCGTTCAAAAATGGAATCAAAGGAAATATCTACTATCATCATTTGGCCGGAAGTGTTCAGCAATTTTTTATAATTTCTGATGATTTTTAGCTTTTCTACAGTATCAAAATGGTGGAGGGTGTAAGCAGAAATAATAAAATCGAATTTTCGATTCGCTATTGGAGGGGGGATGGTCTCGTTGGAAATATCCCAGTATAACAACCTGTTTCCATCCAATTTTGAAGCGGCGATATTCAACATTTCCGATGAAAAATCCACGCCAAAATAGTCTGCTGTCAGCCCCTCGCTTATTTTATTGAGCATATACCCCGTCCCCACGCCTATGTCGAGGATGGAAGGAGTAGAGTAGTAAGCCTGAATTTCTCCACGGAGGTGGTTGATAACATCAAAATAGCCGGCGAAGGGATAAGTATCCTGATGTTTTGCAATGGTGCGTTCGTAGGATTTTGCCCAGTTGTCGAATAGGGTGTTTGGAATATTGTTCATTTTCTTTTGTTCTTACAAATATAGGCCATTTTTATTCGTTCAAAGTGTTGTCAACTCCATCAAAGAGCAGTATAAAAACGCTCACGAATTCGATAGGCCAATTCATTTATTTTAGTTCGATTCGGCTGATCGGGCAGATTGGAGGCATCAAAGGCTTTTTCCATCTCCAATTGTTTCTCATTAGCCAATTCCAGTAGTTGGCTGTATTCGTATTTTCCGGCTTTGATGTCGAGCAGAAATTGCCGGTCGAGGCGCTTCACATTCACTTTTTTTTCCTTTGCAATTTCGATGGCCATCTCGAGAAGCCTGAAGGTGTGCATCATATTTTTTGCATCGTAGTTTTTACCGTGACTCAGGGTGTTTTTATAGCGTTCCTCATTTCGATTCTCCACCCAATCCCAGTAGGCTTTGTACTCTTTGCAATATTTAGAGTATCCATCTTTATTAAAGTAAAGCAGAGCTACTTGCTCTTCTCCTTTGGGTATCGAACTGAGGCGAACATCGTCCGATAGTTCATTCTTCAAAATGCCGTTATATCCCATCCCTTCTCCGTAGTACAGCCCGTAAATATCCTTCATCTTTGGTATTTTGACCAACCCACAGTGCTCTTGTGCATAGTTTTTTATCTCCAAAAACTTGGATAACGGGACAGCACCTTGCATCCAATTGACATAGCAAAATGACAAAATCGTCTTCCTTTTTTTGCTCATGGGATTGACGATTTTCTTCTTCAAACCTTTGGCTTTTTTGATTTGAGACAAAGCAAACCGACCGAATGTATCCTTACAACGCTTTGACAAAAACAATTCGGGATTGATTTCATCTAAAAAAGGATGTTTGTGTAAAATCGATTCGGTGGGAGTTGCCAATAACTCTAAGATATTTGGATTATTCACTGCCAACAACTCCATAAAACGACCAAATTCATAGTAAACGATATCGTGGGTCGGATTGCTGACCTGCGGGGTATAATCCAACCCGTAAAAATCGCTCTTAGGCATTAAAAACACGCCCTTAATATCCGTATCAGAAGACGGAGTCGCGAGACCATAAGCCCGGCTTCCGCTTATACATTCCAGTATGACTAATCCTTTGTCTTTTACTTGCATGCTAAAAATTTAGTATTTGTCCAGCAATTCTCAATTTGATGTAAAGCTAAAATTTTGTAACTGAAGAATATCATCCTATATATCTTTTTGAATGCAATAATGAAATAGATGTCAGGGCTACGCCCCTTCCATTTTTTATAGCCCATTTAATTACGAAGAT
>JALVDO010000417.1 GCA_027008975.1 Saprospiraceae bacterium
CTAATCTCTTCATTAGCTCTTCGCTAAAGTGTAGCCCCGCGGTTGGTGCGGCTACTGCTCCGGTCTCCTTTGCGTAAATAGTCTGATACCGCTCTTTGTCAAAATCTTCCAAAGGACGATTGATGTACTTGGGAAGGGGGGTGTTTCCGAGCACATTCAAATCTTTTCGGAATTCCTCATCTGTACCATCGTACAAAAAACGAATAGTTCTTCCGCGCGAAGTGGTATTGTCAACGACTTCCGCAACTAATACTTCTTCTTCGTTTTCATTGTCAAAGTAAAGTTTGTTACCAACGCGAATTTTTCGTGCAGGATCTACCAAAACATCCCAAAGTCTGGCTTCTTTGTTGAGCTCTCTGAGGAGAAAGACTTCAATATCCGCTCCTGTTTTTTCTTTTTTCCCGAACAGTCTTGCCGGATACACTTTAGTATTATTGTAAATCATAACATCGTCCTCCTCAAAATAGTCAAGGATGTTCTTGAATATTTTGTGCTCAATCTTCCCGGAATCCTTATGCACGACCATTAGCCGTGACTCGTCCCTGTTGGGTACAGGCTTTTGAGCAATTAATTTCTGGGGGAGTTCAAAGTTGAATTGTGAAAGTTTGGTCCTCATTAATTATTTAATTATTTTTTCGTAACTACTTATAATTTTTCAAAAAGAATCGCAAAGATAAAAATTGGTTGGTATTCAATGCTCATTTCTCATTAAATTTACCTTTTATTGAACGTTGGAAGAGTAAAAAGGTTTGTTTATCTAATGATTTTCGGCTTCCGAATGCGAAATTTTACTTTTGGTGGTATTATTTACAATATAACGACAGATGATTACCATCCTTAAAATTGTGCGGGAAAGTATTTTGCAAGCGTTGCAACAATTAAATGCAAACAAGTTGAGGAGTTTCCTTTCCCTTCTTGGTATCTCTATCGGTATCTTTAGTATTATTGGCGTTTTGTCTGCTGTTGACTCGCTGGAGGATAATATCAAGGGCAGTTTGGATAAATTGGGGAGCGACGTGGTTTATGTCAGCAAATGGCCATGGGCAAATACTAGCGGTGATTGGTGGAAGTATATGAGAAGACCCAATCCCGGGTATGATGATTTCAGAGCTATCAACCGAAATACCCACAATAAGGATTTGAGTACTTATTATATCATACAAGGCGGAAAAACTCTTAAATATGGAGTCAATAATGTGCAAGATGTTGAAATGCTGGGTGTGACGGAGGGTTTTGCAGATTTGTTTAACTTGAATTTTGATAAGGGGCGTTTTTTTTCTTCTGCTGAATACCGGACGGGAAGTCCAAAAATAATTCTCGGAGCAAAAGTTAGCGATGAGCTCTTTGGAGATAATGAGCCTTTGGGGAAAGTCATCAAATTACTTGGAAGGAAGTATGAAGTAATTGGCGTTTTGGAAAAAGCAGGGGAGGGGCTGATTAACCCTTTGGATTTTGACGATTCTTTCCTCATTTCCTACCACAATATTAAAAATTTTGTCAACGTGAGGAACAAGCAACGGCTGTTTTCAGTTGTTGCCGTAAAGGCAAAAAAGGGAGTCGGGATAGAGAGTCTCAAGGATGAGATAACTGGCGTTCTGAGAGCCAACAGGCATCTAAAGCCAACAGCAGAACCAAATTTCTCCGTCAATGAGTTGTCCATGGTGACCAGAGTTTTTGATTCCTTTTTTGTGGTCTTGAATATCCTTGGAATTGTAATAGGTTTTTTCTCTCTACTCGTCGGAGGGGTGAGCGTTGCTAATATCATGTTTGTTTCCGTCAAGGAACGAACGCGGTTGATTGGCATTAAAAAAGCGATTGGTGCTACGCGGTTTGTCATCCTTTTGGAATTCTTGATTGAGGCGATAATTCTTTGTGTGCTCGGAGGTGTTATCGGACTGTTATTTGTCTATGTTATCACCTTTTTATTGACTCAAATCATCGGTTTCGATTTGTATCTGAATTTCTCAAATATTCTACTTGGCGTACTGGTCTCTGTACTGATAGGGGTTATTTCCGGAGTGATTCCTGCCTGGCAGGCTGCCAAGATGGATGCAGTTGAGGCTATGCGGCATTAACATTAAGAAAGCATTTTAATCATCTTTTTAAAGAAGGCATTATCATTCAACTTGACCATTAAATCCGCCAATTGCTCCATCTGGGAGACGAAGTCGTATAGGTCGGTTATTATTCTTTGGAAATGCTCTATTTCTTCCGCTTCTCCTTCTAGTTTTTCGTCTTTTAGTGTTTTGAGCAATTGCTGTACAGGTTGTAATTCTCGCCTTTTGCGCTCCTGTATAATGTTTTTTGCAATGCCCCAGATGTCGTGATTTGCTTTAAAAAACTCCTTGCGTTCTCCCAGTTTATTTTGTTTGTTGATGAGATTCCAGTTGATGAGTTCTCTGAGGTTGATGTTGACATTCCCCCGGGATAGTTGGATGGTTTTCATGACCTCTTCGGCACTAAGCGCATCCTTGTTTGCCAATAGCAAGGCGTGTATCTGTGCCATGGATCGGGGAATGCCCCAATCGCTACCCAACGCGCCCCATGATTGGATGAATTTCATTTTCGCATCTTCTAATTTCATGTCCTGTCGTTTGTGTTTTTTCGTATGAACGGTTCTAAACGCCAACGAATTAAAGTGCCGTTTATCGTACACCATATATTACAGCACAAAGGTAAAAGATAAGTTTTAAACGTTTAGTAATTTTTGAAAAAAGAATAAATAAATCAAGGTATCGGAATATTATTTTGTTTTTTGATTTGATTTGAAAGATGATTTTAAAATTACTTGTGAGATAATTTGTAGTTAGAATTTTGTTTAGATAATGAGAAATATCATGTCGCATAGTGATGTAAATCACTTATTTTATTGAAAAAAATCTATACTTTTGGCGCGTCTATTGAAAATTTTTTAACAAAAAAACAAGTAATACATGAAAATTGATCAAATTTATACTGGTTGTTTAGCTGAAGCAGCTTATTATCTCGAAAGTAATGGCGAAGCGGTCGTGATTGACCCGTTACGTGATATTGAGGCGTATCTGGAGCGAGCAAAAGCGGATAATGCCAAAATTAAGTACATCTTCTTGACTCACTTTCACGCTGACTTTATGGCAGGTCACCAAGATCTTGCAAGGGCCACAGGCGGAACTATCGTGATAGGACCTACTGAGGCTCCAATCGGATACGACGCTCATATCGCTACGGACGAGGAGATTTTTAAATTCGGAGATGTCGAATTAAAGTTGTTGCATACTCCCGGGCATACAACGGAAAGTATCAGCCTTTTATTGAGAGACGAGTCCGGCAAGGATGTAGCGCTCTTCAGTGGTGACACCTTGTTTATTGGTGATGTTGGTCGTCCGGATTTGGCTCAGAAAGTAGTGGCAGATTTGACGCAAGACAAATTAGCAAGGATGCTGTATCATTCTCTGCGCACTAAGATTATGCCTTTGGCAGACGATATTATTGTTTATCCCAACCACGGAGCAGGTAGCCCTTGTGGGAAGAATATGAGTTCTGAGACTTTTGATACATTGGGCAATCAGAAAAAAACTAATTACGCCTTGCGTCCTGACCAAACGGAGGATGAGTTTGTAGCAGAGCTATTGGATGGATTGAAAGAGCCACCAGCTTATTTCCCATCAATGGTTATTGGTAATATTAAAGGAGTAGAGAGTATTAACGAGGTAAGGGATCGGGCTGCAAAAGCATTGTCACCTAAGGCTTTTGAAGGTGCAATGGCAGACGATATCGTTATACTGGATGTTCGTTCTGCAGTAGAATTCTCAAAGGGATTTGTTCCGGGCTCTTACAATATTGATTTGGATAGTAGTTTTGCTATTTGGGTCGGTACCATTTTGAGGGATGTGAATACCAAAATTTTGCTGGTTACACCTAATGGGCGAGAGGCCGAAGCGATTGACCGCCTGGCTCGGGTCGGGTTTGATCACGTTGTTGGTTATCTCGAAGGTGGATTTGATGCTTGGAAAGCTGCCGGAAAAGCAGTCGATGTGCTTCCGACCATTACCGCAAAAGAGTTGGCAGAAAAGGGCGACGTCAACATCTTGGATGTTCGAAAAGAAAGTGAGCATTTCAGTGAGCGAATTAAAATAGCAGAAAATACGCCATTAGATGACTACTGGAATCACTATTCAAAAATAGATAAGAACAAAACTTACTACGTCCACTGTAGAAGTGGTAACAGATCTGCTATTTTTGCTTCCATTTACAAAAGTAAAGGATTTGACAATTTAGTTAATGTTGCTTCCAGCTTTGATGAATTGAAGGAGACCGGTGCTTTTGAAGTGACCGATTATGTTTGTCCTTCCACCATGTTGTAGAACTTGACAGTATAACACATAAATATTTGGAGAAGCGGGTAGGACATTCCTATCCGCTTTTTTTATTATAAGTAGTTGGACAAATTAAATTATAATTTATTTTGTCCAACCACTTAGGGTACTGGAAATATGGCTAAAAGCTAACTTTCGTGAGAAAATGGAGTGACTCGGCTATTTTGAGATAAACCAGACGATTATGAGTCCGACCACTTAGTATGCTTAAAGTACCGATACCTTGAAATAAGTGCCATAGTAAAAATAATATCGTAAAAAATGTGTCACTTATGTAAGATTGTTCTACTTTTGACCCCGCTTTATAGTTGGCTGTTATTTTAGAGGTTTCTAATTGTTAAAGTCAGGTGTAATGTTCAATACTAAGACTAAAAACACAATTGAAAACGTTCTGTCGTTGTTATTTGGTTAGATACCATTTGACGATTACCGGCTGCGAAGGAACAATTTATTGTTGGCAAAATAATTTCTAGCAAGGGATTGATGCCTTCCGTTTTTTTTTGATTTATAACAAAGTTATCTCATATCTTCAAAACATAATTCTCATGAAGAGGTTTATCCTATTCCCCTTTCTTGTATTTACTCTTTCTTTTCATTTATTAAGTCAGCAACTTCCATTATTTACGCAATATCGCGAAAATGCGACTATTATCAATCCGGGAGCAATGGAAAGTGACTTTTTGGTCAACCAACAAAACTTTACGATTGGTAGCTCGTTCCGTTCGCAATGGACGGGGCTGGAAGGCGCACCACGGACACGGATTTTACGGGGGTCTTTTGTCAGTAATGGCTATGGTGGGGCACAATTGTTGGCTGGTGCCAGTATCCTTAGCGATAGAACAGGACCTACCAGCCTGACCGGAATTTATGGGCGAATTGGCGCCGTCATTAGCAATGATCCTGAATACTTTGGTATCTCTCTGGGTTTGAGCGGTGGCTTAGTTCAGTTTAAGTACAATGCCACGGAGGCTGTCCTCCACGAAGATGGAGACGTTGTCGGAGAGTCGACTTACGCTCAGTTGTTCCCCGACATCGGTTTTGGGGTGTATGCTTATCAGACGGTGGGCGATGGCAATACGCTTTATGGGGGTATTTCCGTTCCCCAATTGTTGGGGCTTGATTTGAAATTCACGGAAGAAAATGGCGAATTTGACATCAAGCGAATTCAACACTTCTATGCCAATATTGGTCTGATAAAATATTTCAGTGACGGAGATGGCTTTGTAGAGCCTTCCCTGTGGGTTAAGTATGCGCCCAACGTACCTATAAATACAGATTTTAACTTACGGGTTCAACTTCCAGGCAGCCTTTGGATTGGAACGGGCATCTCTACTGCAAAGAACTTTCACCTTGATGTAGGTTTTAATCTTGGTGACAATGTAGGTTTTGATAATTTGATTAAGCTCGGCTATGGGTACGATTACTCCTTCAGTGATTTCGGACCTTTTGTCGGCAGTACGCACGAATTGAATTTGACTTACTCGTTCTCTAACTAGAAACAACAAAATTTAAATTCTTAACAACCTTTTACTTTTTATTATATCATCCCTTTTTACATATTTGACATGAAAAAAATACTAATAACGCTTACAATTATAATAACTACTTCAATTGCGGCTTGGGCACAACCTTCTCTCTTGATAGGAGACGGTGTTGGAAACCAAGGAGATGAAGTATGTGTTGATTTTGAGGTTCGTGATTTTACTTTGATAACGGCGATGTATGATGTCGTCTTTTATTGGAATCCTTCGGAGTTGACCTTTAACCAGGTGGCCAATTTTAATCTGGCGGGGCTAGATATGTCTAATTTTGTCGTTGACAACGCTGCAGGGACGTTGACTCTAAATTGGGAGATGTTTAATTGTGAAACAGACCCGCCGGGAGGAGGAGTGACACTTGATGATGGAACGGTCATATTTCAGTTGTGCTTTACCGCACTTGGAAACTTTGGCGATGTGGCAGATATAAATATTCTAGGAGATCCGCAGCCCATTATTCAGCGGGAGACGGATTGTACCAACATTTTCTCATTTAGGAATACAGGGCATGTTTTTGTTGGTGTATCACCCGTTGTTTTTACTGCGGATGATATCACGGGTAATACCGGGGATATTGGAGTGATGCGAGTGACAGTTGAAGGCTTTGAGGATATGATAAGTGGGCAGTTCACTTTGGTCTGGGATGAGGAGATTGCGGTGATTGATAATGTCATTCCCGGCGACGTGGAGAACTTGTCAATTTTCAATTTTAATTTTGGCCAACCGGGGGTTTTGACCATGTCTTGGTCGAGCATTCCGAATCAGCCTTATTCATTGCCGGATGGGACTGTCTTTTTTGAAATTCATTATAGATTTGTTGGTGAGTGTGAGACCGACACCAAGGTCTTATTGGGTATAGAACCGACTCCTCTTGAATTCACCAACGAGGCGGGGGGCGATCAGCCCATTCCGACTTTCTTCAGCGGAGGGCAAATCCTTGTCGGAAGTTGTGATCAAAACGGTTTGCAGCTATTTGCCGACTGCGGAGGTCCCTACCAATTAAATGATGTATTTTGTGTTCCGGTTACCGTTGGGGATAATTTTCAAAATATTTCCGATATGACATTTTTGATGAACTGGAGCTCTGCGATTTTAAATTATCAGGGCGTTCAAAACATCAATGGGAGCATCATAGGCTTTGGGGATGGTAGTTTTAATGAGGTGAACACCGGGAATGGATTTTTGGGCGTAAATTGGGCACGGATGGTTGGCGGCTTTCCCAATGAATCCCTGAGCGAAGGCGATATATTGTTTGAGGTTTGTTTTGAAGTTGTTGGATTAGGCGGTAACAGCCCGGTTAATTTTATTCAGAATGGCTCCAACGTCCAGGTAGCCGATGGACCAAATATTGGTATAATGCCCAACAATTGCGAGGTGGTTATCAACCAGCCGAATGAGGTCATTATGCAGGTCGGGAGTGGTGAAGCCGCAACCGGCGATGCTTTTTGTGTACCAATTACGGTCACGAATTTTCAAAATATCATAAAATATCAATTTGAGTTGGACTGGACGCCCGAATTATACGCGTTTTCCGGTGTGTCGAATATAAATATTCCGGGAGTGACCGAAGCCGATCATTTTATTCCGGGCGATGGAACAATTTTATTTGTCTGGGAGACGGATACTCCGGTTTCTCTTGATGATGGTTCCACCATTTTTGAGCTTTGTTTTACGCCATTGATGGGTCCTGGTAACTGTGATATGCTTGCCATGCCGGGTAGTCCGGACATTGGTATCATCCCGCCGGAAGCTATTACCAGTGAATCCAATGGCAATAGTGTTGGCATCGTTAGCACACCGGGGGAGCTGTGTACCCTATATCCTGAGGGGTTTGGTATTACGGTCGAGCAGGCTAGTGGAAATTGGAACGGCAATACATGTGTAGGATTTACGGTGGCTTCGTTTGATAATATCACGAGTGCCTCATTTACCATTAACTGGGATGTTTCGGCTTTGACTTATACAGGGGTTAATGATTTGGGTGTTTTATCTGGCTTGAATTTTGATGAGTCCAATGTCGGCGTGGGGGCCCTAATGGTCACCTGGGATGATGCTTCGGGAGTTGCAATACCGGATGACTCTGAAATATTTGAATTGTGTTTTGACTTGGTTGGTCCTGCTAGGGATTGTTACCCTATCACAATCAACAACGACCAATTTGCACCGGAGGTGTCAACAACCGCCGGTGTAGGGAGTCTTGTGATCAATAATGGCGAGTTGTGCATTGATGAATATTTTTATGTGACGGACACTATTATCACACCGGTCACCTGTTATAATACCTGCGATGGAACGATTACGCTGGAGGTATTATCAAGTATGGGAACAACGGGGTTGAATTACCAATGGAATAATCCGGCGCAATTTTTGCCCCAAGCGACCAATCTTTGTGAGGGTGAGGTAAGTGTGACGATTTATGATAACGGGACGCCAAGACATTCTCAGGATTTCACGTTTGTTGTACCCATCGTCGATAATCTTCCGGTGGCAGATGCCGGAGATGATAAAAGTTTGCCATGTAATCCTCCGTTGGTGCCTATTGTTGGAACCGGAACTCAGGGAGATGATTTTGCTTATAGCTGGCTGAAGTTACCGGGCAGTAGTATTGTTTCCTCTTCAGCTTCGGGCTTTGCAGATGAGACGGGGTTTTATGCTTTTGTAGTGACGAATACGACAACGGGATGTTCGGTACAAGATACCATGCAGGTTGTTCCATCTGTTTTACCTACTGCAGTAGCGGGTGACGATGCTTTGTTTACCTGCCTTTCTGAGACCGTCCAATTAAGCGGTGTTGGTTCTTCAGAGGGGGATACTATTTCTTACGAATGGGTTGTGATCGATGGTGCCGAAGCCGGTATTACTCCGGGAGAGGAGGGCAATCTTTCTACATCTGTAACCGGTCCTGGTATTTATTCGCTAAATGTGACCAATAATATTACAGGATGTACCGCTCACGACGAGGTTACCGTTGATGATTTCAGAGATTTGCCCGATGCGACAATTAACTTTGGGGCAGAGACCGTCTCATTAGCTTGTGATACTATTGTCTCACTAAATGCCGATTCCTCTGTTGTTGTCAATCCGGCGGTCGTCGAGTATCAATGGTTTAATATCCTGAATGAACCACTATCCGTTAATTCGACGGTTGATGTTTCGACGGTCGGGACGTACTACCTTGTGGTGACTAATCCGATTAGCATGTGTGAGGCGAGTGATACTATTCAGGTAATACCCAATGAAGATTTTCCTCAAATTACTACCCTAATGGATACGGTGTTAACTTGTGATATAGACACTATTCAATTGGTGACAACGATTGATGCAGGCGGGAATGATTTTACCTTCTCATGGACAAGTCTTAGTGGTGGTCCAATTATTTCCGGTACGGAATCAGATTTGAGTCCATTGGTAAATCTGCCGGGCTTATATCAGGTAGAAGCAACGAATACCTCTTCTAATTGTACCGCTACGGCGGAAATTAACATAACCATGGACACCATTGCCCCAATGGCTAATGCAGGCTTAGATACGGTGATTACCTGTACAAATAATGAAATAGTCCTGGATGGTAGCGCATCTGAGCAAGGTGCGGACATTACTTATACCTGGAGGAATGAAGCAGGGGAGGTTATTGGAAGTGAGATGATGATGACTATTTCTGCGGGAGGCGTATATTGTATTGAGGTGAAAAATTCCCGTACAGGTTGTTCTTCTATTGATTGTGTCAATGTGGTGTCCAATGATATTTTACCGGAAATAATGGTGGATAATCCAAACCGGTTTATTACCTGTATGGCGGATACACTAACGCTTACTCCCGATGAAATTTCCCCCGCCAATGAAGATTATGTATATGAGTGGACGGCAGTTCTCGGCACGATAATCGGCACAACGGATGGTGATTCTATCCAGGTGGCATCAGATGGCGTTTATCGACTGAAAGTAACCAATCCCGCAACCGGATGTTTTTCAGAAAGCGAATTTGTCGTCAGTACTGATATTTTACTACCTATTGTTGATGCCGGGGATGATACGGAAGTCACCTGCGCAAACGAGACCATCACTATCGGTGGCGAAACAACCGAAGTAGGGGATGGGATTACTTATCAATGGACAAATATCGTTGATGGTGCGCTGCCTGCTCCAAATGACACCCGAATGGTCGAGGTGTCTGTGCCTGGAACTTATGAATTGCTGGTGAGTAATACGAACACCGGTTGTAGCGCCGCTGATACGATTGTCGTAGGGGAAGATAAAGCAACTCCTTCCATCGCGACGAGTGTGGGAGGTATGATTACCTGTCAGGAAATGTGTACCGAGGTGACTGTTGCAGTTGATGGCATTACAGATTTTGATGTGAATTGGAGAGGGTTGAATGGAGAAGATGTGACCAACGCGACTGAAGTGACAGCCACTGTTTGTGCGGCTGGAATGTATGAGGTGTCCGTTGTCAGTCAGGCTAATGGTTGCGAATCCTTAGATACCATCGAGGTGATGGATAATATTGAAATGACAGAAATCGTCGTAGGGGATATTGATGACTATACTTGCTTAACCAATACGGTCACAATCGATGCTTCAGGAACGGGTGATGTCGCCGACTTTAGTTCCATTAGTTGGACGACAACGTCGGGTAATACCATCATTCCTGCCAATGGTAGTTTGGTCGTTGAAGTAGGTGGGGCAGGGGAATATACCTTGACCATTGTTCGTCAGGATAATGGTTGTTCTTCGGAGGCACTGATTTCTGTCAATGATGCTACCGATGTACCAATTGCAAATGCCGGAGATGATTTGGATATAGAATGTGGGGAAACAGGGATTTTGGATGCTAGCGCATCTTCTCAGGGAGCAGACTTTACTTATGAGTGGAGCGTTCTGAGTGGTAACGGTACACTGTCTGGTGACTTGACAAGTGTTACACCATCTGTGACAGGTGAAGGTGTTTTCCAAATAATGG
>JALVDO010000418.1 GCA_027008975.1 Saprospiraceae bacterium
AAATAATTAGTAATTGATTATCGACTGTCTGCGGAATAATAACACTTATCTCCAATCCATTGGAGACAATAAAGTTGTCAAAATCGGTAGCAGCAACAAGGTCAATGGCTTCATCGAAAGTAAGTAACAGTTCCATTGAGCTTAGAGGGATAGCCCCAATAATACGCGGACCCGAAATATCGGTCACTTCTCCATCTACGCTATTGGGGGCGCCCGGCGTTCCCCCATTCGCAGCCTTGGATGCCAACCAATTGCCCCCGCAATTATAGGGACCGTCCAGATCAATTAGTTCTAATGACCAGCCACCACCATCCTTTTCTTCATCGTGATACCAAGAAATATCGTAGTTGATTTCGTAGATAATGGCATCGTGTTCATTGATTAATTGAATGCTACTACCTGAATTAGTCAGCGAGGGGAAACTCTCCAGTCCCAGTGCTACTCCATAATTGCTAAATATACTTACGTTTTCATCTTTGCAAAGAATAACATAATCTCCCGGGAGGAGCAGGTAATTAGAAAGACTGCGCTCGCTGGTATTTACTTTCAGGCGTACATTACTCAGGTCAAATACCTTGTCAGAATGGTTGTACAACTCGATGAATTCGGCTTCAGGTAAGCCAAGAGCAGGAATAGGATCGGGGAATAGCTCCGTTATCAGCAGTTCATTTTTCAACGGTGTTTGAATATCGTAATAGGTGAAGTTCATCGATTGCAATCCCGATTGATTTCCATAAATATCAGCAATTTGATTGGTGGTTAGCGTATAATCTGTCAGATTGACCATTGTGGTACCAAAGGTCAAAAGCACGGAAGAGGGACTGCCTTCAACCAGCATGGTTGAAATTGGATTTCCAATACCATTATCGAGTGAAAAATTCGTAGGAACAAGTGATGCTTCATCAATGGATTCATCAAAATTAGCGATAATTTCAGTTGAAGAAACAATTTCCACAGAAAGTAATTCGGGCGGGATGACATCCTCAAACAAAGGAGAGACAAAAACATCGTCCAAATAAAAATCTTCTGCCCGACTGCTAGTATACTTACAATAATAACCAATGTAATGACCCAAATCATAGGTATTGTCAGTGGCGGTTCCTTCATTTAAATAATTAGTACCACCCGAATAATCCGCCATGAGCGTCCATACACCATCTGTATCTCGAATAATACGTACACGAGCTTGTGACGGATCCGTGCCAAGGTTGCCGGAGGTACCGCTAATCAATAAGGCGGAAGATGTTCCATCCTGCCGATACAATTCTAAGGCATCACCTGAGCCTGAAACACCCCCCAACTTCAAGTAATATCCATTCTGACTACCCGACAAATCAGCATTGGAGGCAACAAGATAAATCCTGCCAAAATTTGAACCGGAGGGTGCAAACTCCATCCTAAAATAAAACTCCCAAGTTGTTGTTTCGGAAAGGGATGTTAATGCATCAGTGTATAAATAACTAACGTTAGAAGCGCCCGGGCTCGCATCAAAAAGCCTTAGTGCTCCGTTATCAACAGTGAAATTACTGACGTCCCCGCTCCAGATGGGATTATGGGTAAAATCCCCGTCAGAGAAGTTATCTTGTAGCTGTGCCCCTAGAAAAAGGGGCAAAATAAGTGCCGAAATTAAAAAAATGTAGGTTTTCATACCCCAAAAATAGCATTAAAGTAAGAATGCGCTTATCTTTGGTCTCCAAAATTTAAAAAAAAGTCTATGAGGATAGCAGTAGTGGGGGCAACAGGCTTAGTAGGAGGCGTTATGTTGAAGACATTGGAGGAAAGAAACTTTCCGGTTTCTACGATTATTCCGGTTGCATCTGAAAAATCTATAGGTAAAAAAGTACAATTTAAAGGCGAGCAATTTAGCGTCATCGGGATGGAAAAGGCGATTGCACTGAAACCGGATATCGCTATTTTCTCAGCAGGAGGCAACACTTCTCTTACTTGGGCACCAAAGTTTGCCGAAAATGGAACAGTTGTCATTGATAACTCCTCTGCCTGGCGAATGGATGAGACAAAGAAACTCATCGTTCCGGAAATAAATGCCCATCTGCTTACCAATGAGGATAAAATAATTGCCAACCCCAATTGTTCAACCATCCAGATGGTCGCCGCTATTGGTCCCCTTCACAAGGTTTATGGAATCGAGAGACTGGTAATTTCGACCTATCAATCGTTTACTGGCACCGGCGTAAAAGCTGTCAAACAATACGAAGCAGAGGCAAAAGGTCAGCCTTTATCTTCAGAAGAAATGGCGTATCATTATCCCATCTTTGCCAATTGTATTCCGCACTGCGACGTCTTTTTAGATAATGATTATACCAAAGAAGAAATGAAGCTCGTTAATGAAACGAGAAAGATACTCGAAGACGGGAAGATGAGAATCACGGCAACAGCGGTGAGAGTACCGGTTTTTGGCGGGCACTCTGAGTCTGTTAATATTACCTTTAAGAAACCCTTCAAAATAGAAGATGTACGAAGTATCCTAAACAAAAGTGACGGAATTATCGTACAAGACGACAAACAGAAAAATAGTTACCCAATGCCATTATTCGCCCACGAAAAGGACGAAGTCTTTGTGGGGCGAATCAGGCGTGATGAATCTATTGACAACGGATTAAACATTTGGGTGGTGGCAGATAATTTACGAAAAGGGGCTGCGACTAACGCCATTCAAATTGCAGAGTATTTGATTGAAAAAAAATTAGTTTGACCGCGTCATGCGGGGACAAAGACTACGAAGTTGTTTAAGACAAGTATTTTTAAACAGCTTCTACATAGTATTTTATTGATTGACAACGAAACAAGTGTATTTTATGAAGACGCGAATTGTGATTTGGGGAACCAACGACAAAGACGATAAAATTTTAGTTGCTCTCGAACTGATTGAGCAGGAAGATTTGGTGAAAATTTATACTTTCCCTGAAAAAATTGTAACCGAAAATTTCTTCCAGGAGATGATGAATGACTGGAGGGAAAAAAAGGAGATTACCTTCCCC